>DASVHQ010000001.1:0-1736 GCA_036382515.1 Polyangiales bacterium
GCCGGGTGACGGCAACTTGACGCCTTCGTGCGTCACGGTCACCAGCACCGCGACGCCGCCACAACGTATCGTCGAGGTCGCACAGGGCTTCGGCAAGAACGGTCTGGTCAAGTCGATCTGCGAGCTCTCGCAGTTCCCGCCAGCCATGGACGCCATCATCAACATCATCGCCAAGCAGCTGGGCGCGGTCTGTCTCGACCGTCCGCTGGTCCGTGCGGCCAATGGCAAGGTCACCTGCAACGTGGTCTGGGAGCTGCCGCCGCAAGGCATGAGCCCGCCGACCACGCCCACACAATGCAACCAGCTTCCGTTCCTCACGGCGCCCGACCCGAATCAGCCGCAGACCAACGACCGTGGCGGCAACAACTGTGTCGTCAAGCAGCTGGCGGTCATGAACGAAACGAAGCCCGCCGGTAACGAGGACGGCTGGTACTACGACGACTTCTCCCCAGAGGTGAAGAAGACGTGCATCAACGGCACGCAGCGCGCTGCGTACACCGACCCTGCCAAGCCGCACACCGGCGTCACGGTCAAGCTCGAGTGCTTGAACCAGACCCAGACGGTGATCAGCAACCGCACCGACCTCGACCCGATGTTCTACAACCAACAGGTCAAGGCGCCGGACATCGGCACCGAGTGCGACAAGACCTCGACGGGCATGGCCATCGCGGACCCTAACGCACGGACGAAGGCTTGCTGGGTCAACACCCGGCCCGCTAACGGCCCGGCCGGCGTCGACAAGCGCATGTTCTGCCACCCGCTGCTGAACACCTGCGTGCGCACGTGCTCGGGTGCAACCGATTGCCCGCCGGCCTGGGTGTGCGACCAGCGCAAGGAAACCCTGGCCATCACCAAGCTGCCGATCTGCGTGAACCCGACCTGCGGGCAGTGACACCAGCACGCCGGGTGCAAGCCTGAGCGAACCCAACAACCGACGGCCACGCATCGCAAGCTGCGTGGCCGTTGCGTTCAGCGTGCGGCTGCGGTCGGCGTTGGCGCCCGCCGCTGTGCTGCGCCGACGGCGCCAGACTCTGCCGTGCAAGCAGCTGAAACCATTGACCGGCCCGCTCGGCACGAAGCTTGAGTTAGCGCGGTGGCATGGTCGCCACCGTACAGACCGGAACCCTCTGTGGCATCGAAGCGCACGGCGTCAGCGTCGAGGTGAGCCAGGCGCGCGGGCTGCCGGGCTTCGACATCGTCGGACTGCCAGAGGCCGCGCTGCGCGAGAGCCGGGTGCGCGTGCTGGCGGCGCTGGTGAACAGCGGCTTCACGCTGCCCGACCGGCGCTTCATCGTGAACCTCGCTCCGGCCGATCTGCGCAAGTCGGGTGCTTCGTTCGATCTGGCGATCGCGATCGCTCTTCTGGCCGCCTGCGGACTGTGCGCGCCCGGTGCGCTCTCGGACACGCTGATCCTCGGTGAGCTCTCGCTGGACGGGCGAGTGCGTCCGGTGCGCGGCATCCTCGCGCACTTGCGCAGCGCGTGCGCGCGTGGCCTGCGTAGCGCGATCATTCCCGCGGACGACGCGAGCTGGGCCGGGCTCGTGTCCGGCATGAAGGCGCACCTCGCCGCCCATCTCAGCGACGCGGTGGGCATGCTCGAAGGCGTCACGCCGTTGCCGTGCGCGCGGCCGATCGAGCTGCTGGGCGAAACGGCGAGCGGCGAAGACCTGCGCGACGTGTGCGGACAGGCCGCAGCCAAGCGCGCGCTGGAAGTGGCAGCCGCCGGTAACCACAA
>DASVHQ010000002.1:0-10910 GCA_036382515.1 Polyangiales bacterium
ACCAGGGCCTTGAGTGCGAGGGGGACGTGATCGTGTTCCCCGAGGTGCGCGCAGCCGCGCTCGGTAAGCTGGAACAAGCCTTCGCAGGTGAGCCGGAGCGCTTGCGCTTGGAGAGCCACGAAGCGATCCGCGAACGCGCCAAGGCGTTCAGTGCTCCCGCGGGCACGATCGCGCGCGTACAGGCAAACGAGCTTCGGGCGAGCTTGCGGCCGTACCAAGAGACGGGGCTCGCCTGGCTGCAACACCTGCGTGAGCACGACGCGGGCGGTGTATTGGCCGACGACATGGGCCTGGGCAAGACGCTGCAGACCATCGCGCATCTGTGCGTGGAGAAGCAGCACGGCCGCACCGACCTACCTTCGCTCGTGGTCGCGCCCACGAGCCTGGTGAGCAACTGGCAGCGCGAGCTCGCCAAGTTCGCGCCGCACCTGCGCGTGACGGTGCTGCACGGCAAGGATCGCGACAAGCGCCGCGCCGACGTGACGGGCTGCGACGTCTGCCTCACCACCTACCCCGTGCTGGTGCGCGACGAAGAGTACTTCGGCACGCTGCCGCTGCACTACGTGATCCTCGACGAGGCGCAGACCATCAAGAACCGTCGCAGCCGCGCGCACGAGGCGGTGCAAACGCTCAAGTCCCGCCATCGGCTGTGCCTCACCGGCACGCCGATCGAAAACAGCCTGGAAGAGCTGTGGTCGCTCTTCGACTTCTTGATGCCGGGTCTGCTCGGCGACGAGCTGAGCTTCCGGCACTTCTACCGCTTCCCGATCGAGATCCACCGCGACGAAGAACGCCTGGCCGCGCTGCGCAACCAGGTCTCGCCGTACATCCTGCGACGCATGAAGCGCGACGTGGCCAAGGAGCTGCCGCCGAAGACCGAGATCGTGCGGCCCGTGGAGCTGCGCGGCAAACAGCGCGAGCTCTACGAGAGCATCCGCGTCGCCGCGCACGCCGACGTGCGCAGCGCGATTCGCAAGAAGGGCGTGGCCGGCTCGACGCTGGCGATTCTCGACGCGCTGATGAAGCTGCGCCAGCTGTGCTGCGACCCGCGCCTGGTGAAGAGCGATGCAGCGCGCTTCGTGCGCGAGTCGGGCAAGTACGAGCTGTTCTTCGAGCTTTTGACCCAGCTCTTGCGCGATGGCCACCGCGTGCTCGTGTTCTCGCAGTTCACGAGCATGCTGGCGTTGCTCGCGCAGGGCCTGCAAGAGCGCACGCTCCGGTACGTGACGCTCACCGGCGCCACGCAAAACCGTCAGAAGCCGGTCGACGACTTCGAGAGCGGCAAGGCCGACGTGTTCCTGATCAGCCTGAAGGCGGGCGGCACGGGCCTGAACCTGGTGAGCGCGGACACCGTGATCCACTACGACCCGTGGTGGAACCCGGCGGCGCAGGATCAAGCCACCGATCGCGCGTATCGCATCGGGCAGAAGAAGCCGGTGTTCGTGTACAATCTGGTCGCCGCGGGCAGCGTGGAAGAACGCATGCTGGGCCTGCAGCAGCGCAAGCGCGAGCTGGCAGGCTCGGTGTTGGGCGCACCGGCGGGCTCGGGGCTGCACCTGGGCCTCGACGAAGTGGAGCAGCTCTTCTCGCCGCTCGTGGATGCGAGCGACGAGTAGGGCGCGGATACACCCGCGAGCCGCCGGAGCCGCAGCGAGGCTCACGCCTCGGCTGCGAGGTTCACGCCTCCACTGCGACCTTCACGCCGCGGCTGCGGGGTCTACGCTACTGCCGCCGGGCGCGGGGCAAGCGTTCGCCACGTGAACGAGTACACGTCCCACAGGTCGCGAGGCTTGTGTCCGGCTCGCACGAGTCGATCGCTGAGCTGCTGCGCCACGCCGAGCAGCCGACCATGCGCCGGACCGCTGGGGATCGGATCGCTCGTGGCGTCCATGTCGAGGATCGCGGCCTGTGCGCGGAAGAACGAACGCTTGATGAAGATCTTCGAGGTCGGATGCACCAGCGCTTGCAGGTACGTCGCCACCGGCCAGGTGGCTCTGGGCTTCATCTGCATCGCGACGATCCAGGCCTCGAAGCGCGCTTCGTAGTCGCCGGTGCCGTAGAGCAGCTCGTAGAGCGCCTGCACGAAGCCGGGCTGCGCGGCCAGCGCGATGCCCTTGCTGTCGGGCTTCTCGAGCGCCGTGATCAGCGTCTTGCCGCTCTCCATCAGCTTGCGCACGGTCTGGTAGATTTCGCGCTGCTTGCCGGCCGCGATGCCTTGCTCGAGCGAGGTGCGCGAAAGCTTCGACTGCACGCGCGCGATCACCGCGTCCCTGGCTTCGACCGCCTCGTTGCCCACGCCGCGTTCTTCGAGCACGAACTTGGGGTCCTCGAAACCCAGCGGAAACTCACGCAGGAACATCGCCAACTGCCGCTCGAAGCTGAGCTGCGGCGTCTTCGCCGGGGATCTCAGCTTTTTCCGGGTTCCGGCATTCGCGGAGGGCCGTTTGCGTCCCAACTTGCTGCGCAGCTCGGCCGCCGCTGCGTCTGGCAGGTCCACGACTTCCAGCACGTGCAACAGATCCGCCTTGAAAGCTCGAACCTGCGCGTCCTCGAACATGAAACGCACGCGATCGTCGATCGCTTCGTTGAAGATCGCCATGCCCCACTCGGGGCGTTTGGGATGTCTGTAGATTCGAGTGTCGGCCAAATTGTCTCCTGGGCACCTGAGGGGCGCTGACCGCACGCTGCAGACAGCGCGTGATTATAGCCCCTCGGGCAGGCGCGCGCTGGAGGAAGATGTCGTGAGGCGGTTTTTTTCGCTTTTGCCGCGTGTGCGGCTGTTCCGCGAAGAGCGCCGCAAGCCGAGCGTGGTAAGCTTGCGGACCGCCATGAAGCCTTCGAACGAACCCGTGACTCCGGTTTCCGCACCCAACCCCATCCAAGCGGGGTTGTCGGCGCCACCCGCGGAGCGTCCTGCCTGGGCAACCCACGGCCTCGATCAGCGCATCATCGCGAGCTTCGTTGCAGACGACACGCAGCTCTTTCACGAGCTGTCCGATCGCGGCGTCAACGAGGAGTCGGTGCGCGCGCACGCGCGAGCGATCGGCATCACGCACGAGTTCATCAAGGAATGCCGCTTGAGTGGGTCGCGTCCGGCCATGCGGGTGTGCATCAAGTGCGACGCTCGTTTCCTGTCGTCTGGCATCCACAACCGGCTGTGCCGGCGCTGTTGCCCGCGCTGAGGCGTGTTTCAGGCCGCGTTCCGCTCGGGTTCAGGCCGCCGCGAAACCCTTGACGATGAAGTCGATGAACGAGCGCGACGCCGCCGACAGGTGCCGCGCGGATGGATACACGAGATACAGGCCGCCGCCGTCGAGGCGATGATCCGGCAGCACGGGACAGAGGCGCTTGCCTCGGACGTCCTCCCCGGTGCCGAGCACCGGCAGTAGGCCCACGCCCGCGCCGGCGACCACGGCGCTGCGCACGGCGCCCAGATCGTCCATGCACAGGCGACCTTGCACGGCGACCTCGTGCAGCTTGCTGCCATGCGTGAGCTTCCACACGCTGCGCAGCTCACGGCCGTAGAGCACGCACTGGTGCTTCGAGAGCTCGGCGACGCTGCGCGGCGTGCCGTGCTTCTTCAGGTAGGCAGGGCTCGCAAAGAGCTGCATCGTGGAGTCGGCCAGCTTGCGCGCGACCAGCGTGGAATCCGGCAGTTGACCGGCACGCAGCGCGAGATCGATGCCGTCGGCCACCAGGTCCACGACGCGCGAGGTGAGCACCAGCACCACCGAGACCTCGGGGTACTTGCGCGTGTACTCGGCGACCATGGGGGCGAGGTGTGAAAGCGCGATGTCGACCGGGGCGGTGACGCGCAGCGTGCCCTTGGGCGTGGCTTGCAGGTCGCGCACGACGCGCTCGGCCTCTTCCATCTCCGCGATCACGCGCGCGCAGCGCTCGTAGTAAGCCGCGCCGGCGTCGGTGAGGCGTAGCTTGCGCGTGGTGCGCGAGAGCAACGTGACGCCCAGGCGCTGTTCCAGCTGACTGACCTTGCGACTGACGGTGGACTTGGGCAGCGCCAGACGCTTGGCCGCAGCCGTGAAGCTCTGCGCGTCGACGACGCGGGTGAAGACCAGCACCTCGTTGAGATCGAGCTCGTCCATGGGCGGTGGATTGTTCCACGTAAACAACAATGCGTCCAGGGAGTACGTTCTTGTGGGGATGCAGGGACAGTCGCTGGTGGTGGCGAATGGGGCGCGCAGGGGCGGGGTGGGGCTCTCGGGCTCAGACAGTCCTCGGCCGATAGCGGTGCTAGCGCCGCAAGTAGGCTGCTCGGGCCTGCGGAACTCGCCCAAGAGCCCCACCCCGCCCCTGCGCGCCGCGTCGCTCTCGCGGGCTGATGCTGACCGTTAACGCGGGCCGGACCCGCTCGGGTATTGCTCGGTGCGACGGATGTGACAGGCGACGAGCTGACGCCGAACGTGAACAGGTCCGACAGCAAGCCGCAGCTGTCACGCGGAACGAACTTGCAGGTGGTGAATGGCAACCGACGCGCTCGCTGACAGCTGCCACGAGCGCGGTTGGCGCTTGCTGGCATCAACCGCGAGTAGCGCTGCGCGTGCCCAGTCGGCCACGTCGAGCGACGCAGCGCGTGGGGTGGCACGGTCGCTGCTGGGCGAGTTCCGCAGGCCCGAGCAGTCTCGTCGCGTGGTGAACAGCGTCATCGGCCGAGGACTGTCTGAGCCCAGCAGCGACCCTGCCGCCCCACGCGCCCATCAGGTCGCGCGACAACCCACGCGCGCTCATCACAGCGCTTCACACTTCTTCACGATCGACACCGCACTTCCTTCACACGGTGTCTCCATCCTGCATCACAGCTGCGGGACCGATCGGGGGACCGCCTGCAAGGAGAGATAAGACGATGCTTGGTTTCATTTTGGGAACGTTGTGCCTGGTCGCGCTGATCGGCACGCTGCGCAGACATCACTACGCTCACCTGCGCTACGCGTATGGCATGCCATACGGCCACGCGAGCTGCGGTGACCCTGGCTACGGTCACCCATACGGGCTCGCGGCGTTCGGCGGCTATCGACCCGGCAGTCGCCGTGGCTTGATTCGTGGGCTATTCGAGCAACTCGACACCACGCCCGGTCAGGAGAAAGCGATCGTGAACGCGCTCGACAGCGTGCGTGAGCGCTTCGCCGGCCTGCGCGAGGGCTTCGATGGCACGCGCAGCGAGCTCGCGACGGCCCTCGAAGGCGAGAGCTTCGATCGCTCGCGCGTGGAAGGCGCATTCGCACGACAAGCGAGCCAGCTCGGCGAAGGCCGCGATGCGGTGATCGGCGCGCTCGCGAGCATTCATGCGGCGCTCGACGAGCGCCAACGCAAAGAGCTGGGTCGGCTGATCGCGCAGCGCGGCTTTCGCTCGGGCTTTTGCCTGCACCGCGGCCTATGCTGAAAACGTGCTGAAAAGGAGATCTGCACATGTGGCGATATCGTTTGAAAGTCGGCCTGCTCGTGCTCGGCGTCGTGCTGGGCTACGGCAGCGCTCTGCATCACCACGGGTATGGGCACGGGCCGCTGATGCGGCACTTGCACGGCGACAGCTGCTCGTGGCCCTTTCACGAGGGGCACGCGCCGGCAAATGCACCGACCCAGGATCCCGGCAAACCGCTACACTAGGGTCCTGCCATGACCGTGCGCGCTCTGCTGATCGATGATGACCTGCGCCTCGGGGAATTGCTCACCGAGTACTTCGCGCCGCACGCAGTCGAGATCACGCACGCACGTGATGGGCAGCAAGGTCTGGCTCGGGTCGAGCAGGGCGGCTTCGACGTCGTCCTGCTCGACCTCACCATGCCGGGCATGGATGGGCTCGAGGTGTGTCGGCGCATCCGACAAAAGCACCGCATTCCGATCGTGATGCTCACGGCGCGCGGTGACGAGACCGATCGCGTGGTTGGCCTGGAACTCGGCGCCGACGACTACTTGCCCAAGCCCTTCAGCCCGCGCGAGCTGCTGGCCCGCCTGCGCGCGGTGCTGCGACGAGCCGCGCCCGAGGTGGGCAGCGACCGGCTGCGCGTCGGCGAGCTCGAGATCGACGTGGGCGCGCGGCGTGTGACGATCGCAGGCAACGGCGTGGAGCTCACGGCGCTCGAGCACGACCTCTTGCTGGCGCTGGCGCAACGCGCCGGACGCGTGGTGGCACGCGACGCGCTGATGGCGCTGGCCGGCCGCACGGACACCGTGGTGAGCGCACGCACGGTGGATGTGCACATCTCGCACCTGCGCAGCAAGCTCGGCGAGGATGCGCGCGGACAGCAGCGCATCCGCACGGTGCGCGGCGTCGGCTATGTGCTCACGAAGGACGAAGCATGAAGCGTCCACATCCCCACGCTCGACTTCACGGACGCGCGGGCCGCGGCAGCCTGCAGCACCGGATGTTCCTGAGCTTCGGGCTGTCGATCGTGGTGACGCTGTTCACCTCAGGCCTGGTGTTCGCGGTGTTCTACGGGCCGCTTGGGCCGCGCGGGCCGCACTTCTTGCGCGCTCTTTTGCGCCTGGTCGCGTTCTGCGTGGCCGGCAACGTTTTGTGGTTGTTCTCCGGAGCCATGGCGCGACGCATCGCACGACCGCTGCGCGAGCTGGCGCGCGTGGCGAGCGAGCTGGGCGCCGGCAAGCTCGAGAGCCGCGTACGGCTGCCGCACCACGACCCGAGCGAGATCGGCGAGCTGGCCGCCGCGTTCAACGAGATGGCGGCGCGCATCGAGAGCCAGATGAAGAGCCAGAAGGAGCTGCTGGGCGCAGTGTCACACGAGCTGCGCACGCCGCTGTCGCGCATGCGCGTGCTGCTCTCGCTCTTGCAGGACGTCGGCGCCAAGCCCGAGGTGATCGCCAAGCTGGAGCGCGAGATCATGGAGATGGACGCGCTGGTCGGCGAGCTGCTGGCGGGCGCGCGGGTCGACGCGGGGGCGCTCCAACGGCGCGCGCTGGTGGTCGAAGACCTGGTGCATGAGTGCGTGGAACGCGCGGGCCTGGGCGCTGCGCCAGTCGAAGTGGCCGCCGATGCGCGCAACGTGAACGCGGACGCGACCCTGCTGTCACGCGCGCTGATCGTGCTGCTCGACAACGCGAAGAAACACGGCGGGCAGAACGTGCGCGTGGTGGTGTCGCGGCAAGGCGCTGACCTGCGCTTCTGCGTGGAAGACGACGGGGCGGGTTTTGCGAGTGCGGAGCTGCCGCGAGTGTTTTCGCCCTTCGTGCGAGGCCAGACAGCGAGCAGCAGCGACCAGCACGGCGTGGGACTCGGCCTGTACCTGGTGCGACGGATCGCGGAAGCGCATGGCGGGCAGGCCTTCGCGGAAAACCTTGCGCAAGGTGGAGCGCGAGTGGGGTTCAGCTTGCGCGACACGCTGGCGTGAGGAAGCGGCGGCCCGGGCACGGCGTTACCTGACGCCGTCGGGGTGGGGTCGTGATTTGGGCGGGACACGGTCCGCCCAGGGCGCGCGACCGGCCTCGCCGCGGCCGCACAACGCGTAAGCCAATGATCGGTGGCTGCCAGGTCGTAGCCGGCGCGCGCCAAGAAGGGACCCACCGTGCCCCGCCCGAATCACACCCCCCACCCCGACGGCGTCCCGCAGCGCGCAGCACCGCGCAACCCGCAGCCTGCGACTTGCACGCGCGGCAAAAATGCGCCATCTACCCGTACTTTTTGCGCGCGCGAGCCAGCCAGCCGAACGCACGCTCCCCGGGAACGCACCATGGCCCTCTTGCACGAAGTCCTCGCGCACAACGCGCACTGGGTCGCCGAGCGCAACCGCCCGCTGACCAAGGCCCCGCAGAAGAAGGTCATCATCTTCACCTGCATGGACACGCGGCTGGTCGATTTTCTGGAGCCGGCGCTCGGGCTCAAGCGCGGCGACGCGCAGATGATCAAGAACGCCGGCAACACGCTGGTCGATGCGGGCGGCGGCGTGGTGCGCTCGCTCGTGGTCGCCATCCACGCGCTCGGCTGCGAGGAGATCTTCGTCATCGGCCACCGCGACTGCGGCATGGCCCAGCTCGACAAGGAAGCCTTGCGCCGCAAGATGCTCGAGAGTGGCGTGCCCGAAGAAGCCATCAACGCACTGCATCCGACCCTGGGTGAATGGCTCGGCGGCTTCCACGATCCGCTCGGCAACGTCGAGCGCGTCGTGCGCCTGCTGCGCGAAAACCCGCTGATCCCCAAGAGCGTGCCGGTGCACGGCCTGATGTTCGATCCTTCGAGCGGCGCGCTGAAGGTGCTGGTCGACGGCTACCCCGCGCTGGCCGACAGCGCGGCTCGGGGTTGAACCCAAGCGCGTGGTGGCCGCCGTCGCACACGCGGGTCGCACACGGCGCCCAGACACCTGGCACTCGTAGCTATGGCCCGCGACTTTGGACTATCCTGAGCGCTGGGCCAGGCAGGCGCGTCAGGGAGACCTGCATGCGAGGCCGGGTCGCACCCACGGCCTGGCTTCCACAAGCGCTCGCGCAAGACCCCGCACGTGCAGCAGAACAAGAAACCGCTCGGCTTCTTCGCGCTGCTGACGCTGGGCATCAACGCGACCATTGGCGTTGGGATCTTCTTCGCGCCCACGGCCGTCGCCGCAACCACGCCTGGCTACACGGGTTCGCTGGTCTACTTGCTCACGGGGCTTGCGCTGTTGCCGGTCGCATTCATCTACGGGCATCTCGGCGGGCGCTTCTCGGAGGATGGCGGGCCGTACGTGTGGGCGCGCCTGGCCTTCGGCCCGCTGGTCGCGTTCTTCATCGGCTGGCTCACGTACGCATCCGCGCTGCTGAGCGCTGCAACCGTGGCCACAGGACTCAGCGAGCACCTCACCGCCACCGTCGGCGGCGGTCTTGGACCCAAGAGCTGGGCCGTGCTGTGCGTGCTCACGCTCGCGCTGGCCACGGCGAGCGGGCTGCGGCTGTCGGCGTTGGCCTGGAGCACGGTGACGGTGCTCAAGCTCGTGCCACTGCTCTTGCTGACGGGCCTCGGGCTGTTCGCGGCACTCTTCGGTCACGCGCCCATGCCGAGCGCCGCAGCGCAGACGCACACGCTCGACGTCGGTCGCGCGCTCTTGATCGTGGTCTTTGCACTGCAGGGCTTCGAGGTGGTGCCAGTGCTGGCGGGCAGCACGCACAGCCAGCGCCTCTTGCCTTGGGCCACGGTCGGCAGCCTGCTGATGTGCACGCTGTTCTACGCAGTGCTGCATGGGATCTGCGTGCGCGCCCTGCCGGATCTCGCGCACCAGCAGACGCCGCTGGTGGCGGCGGCGCGCGTGTACGGCGGCCCGCTGAGCGCAAGGCTGGTCTCGGCCGGTCAGATCGTCTCGGCCATCGGTATCGCCTTCGGGCAATACGCGATCACGCCGCGCTACCTCGCGGCCCTCGGCCGGCACGATGCGCTCGGCAGCTGGGTCGGCGAAGAGGATGCGCGGCTGGTGCCACAACGCGCACTTTGGATCACCACCGCGTTCGTGCTGGTGTTTGTGCTGCGCGAGGAGCTGTCGGGCCTGTTCGCGCTGTCCAGCGTGGCGGTGCTCGCACAATACGCGGTGGCCACGCTGGCGCTGACGGTGCTCGCGCACCGGGGCCATCACGGCGTTGCGCGCAAACAAATGAGCTGGGCGCTGCCCGCGCTGGTCGGCATCGCGCTGGTCGCGCGCGGCGCCGAGGCCAAGGAGTTGCTCACGACCGCGGGCGTGACCGCGCTCGGCGCGGTGCTCTTGTTCGTGCGAAAGACCCGGCGCGCGTAGCGCGGTGGGACGCATTCGTTTCACGTCGCGGCGAGCCGCGGCGTATACTCCATGTAGATGTCCCTTGCCGCTTTGCTCAATCTCAGCGTGCTCAGCGTGCTCGGTGACGAAGCCGGCAAGCAAGGCACCCTGGTGATCCTGGCGGCGCTGGCGCTCGCGGCGTTCTTGCTGCGGGTGTCCCGTTCGGCCCCCGACCTGCGCTCGCGCATGCAGTTCTGCACGCTGCTGACGGGCCTGCACGTGCTCTTGCTGCCTGCGGTCGCGATCGCCGCAGTCCTCGATGCCGGCATCGCACGCGACATGCGACTGACCGGCTCGATCGTCGGCGCGCTTGCGGGCGTGGGCCTTTCGGGCTTGCTCGTGTTCGGCATGCTGCTGCCGCGGCTGCGGCTGGAGGTGCCGCGCCTCTTGCAGGACATCGCCGTCGCCACGCTCGCTACCGTCGCCGTCTTCGGCACGGCCTCACGTGCCGGCGTGAACCTCTCGGGCATCGTCGCCACCGGCGCCGTACTCACCGCCGTCATCGGCCTCGCGCTGCAAGACACGCTGGGCAACGTGGTCGGCGGCCTGTCGCTGCAGCTCGATGCCACGATCCGCGAGGACGACTGGATTCGCGTGCAAGAGGTGACTGGGCGCGTGGTGGAGATCCGCTGGCGCTCGACCTCGATCGAGACGCGCAACTGGGAGACGGTGATCCTGCCCAACAGCCTGCTCACCAAGACGCAGGTGACGGTGCTGGGCAGACGCACGGGCCAAGACCGCATGTGGCGACGCTGGGTGTACTTCAACGTCGACTACCGCTTCCCACCCTCGCAGGTGATCGAGCTGGTCAAGGATGTGCTGCGCAGCCGCCCCATCGAGAACGTGTCCGAGACCCCGCCGATCGACTGCATCCTGATGGAGTTCGGCGAGAGCGCCGGTCGCTACGCAGTGCGCTACTGGCTCACCAACCTCGCGATCGACGATCCCACCGACAGCGTCGTGCGCACGCGCATCTACTTCGCGCTCACGCGCGCCGAGATCCCCCTGTCGATGCCGGCGCACGCGGTGTTCTTGACCGAAGACTCGCTCGCGCGGCGCGAATACAAACGCGGAGTCGAGCTGGACCGCCGCATCGCGGCGCTCTCACGCATCGACCTCTTCCACGACCTGTCCGAGAGCGAGCGCGCCGAGCTGGCGGGCTACCTG
>DASVHQ010000003.1:0-12873 GCA_036382515.1 Polyangiales bacterium
TTCTATCGAGTGCAAGAACGGCGCCAGCCCGCCGCCGACGCAGGGTCGGTAGGTCGGGTCGGATGCTGGAGGGGTTGCCGACCCTGACCGGCTCGGCCGCACGGAAGAGCGGCGAGCTGACCGACACCATTGCGCGGTCAATGCGGCTCTGAGGAGCGGTCTCACGACGCTCTTCAACCGACCGCTAACAGCGTGATCAAAGTGACGGGCAAGATCGAGGTTCAAGCGAGCCCCGCAATTCCCTCTTTCGGCTCAGAAATCTACCGGGCCACAATTCCCGACCCACGTCCCGGTCCCGCATGGAACCTTGTAGCCGAGGTGGGGTCATTCTGGAGCCTAACCGAGCGCTGCGGTTCCGTCGGATTACATGGGGTAGTGGTCAGCATCGGGACGAGGCTGATCGATAAGCGGGCGGTTTGGTGGAAGTTGCGCGGCGGTTTCGGCCTGGCCAGGCACTATCACCGCACGACCACCCTCGTGTCTGGCTTGGGAGCATGTAGCCGTGCCGCTCATGGTCCACCTGCTCGCCTGCCTACGCATCGCCGGTGTCGTTACCTGCACCGTCGCAAGGCTGGCTTCCAGCGTGGGCGGGCTCGCCCTTCGCCGGACGGGTTTCGCACCCGCGGGACAGCAGACGGGGTTTCATGAGGTCATCGCATCCTCCAATCCTCCTCGACCAGCATTTCCTGGTCGCACAGTGCCGGCTATCGCCCACGTGGCACGATTGGCAGTCGTTGAGCGCGCTTGGGAACTCCACCTCGCCGAACGTCGACCCTGCGGCTGTCGCGTGCCAGTTGAAGTCCACAGTGCGCTTGCGGCCACCGTGGATCGCGTGGATGAAGTCGTTCGCGTTCGCCGCCCAGCCGCTGCTGGTGCGGTTGGGGTTGTGGCAGAACGAGCAGGTCGGGGCGTCGTTGCGCTGGCCGGCGTGGAAGGTCGGGGCGACACCGAGTGCACCGTGGCAGTCGAAACACTTGAGGGTGTCGACCACCGTGCGACGGGCCGTGAAGCCAACGCCGGTCTTCCACACGTCCCTGGCACGAACGAGCAGACCACCTTGCGCGTAGCGCTTGATCGAGTAGCCATCACCCGAGGTGATCGCGATCGAAGGTGAGCACGTGAACGTCGACGCCGTGTTGGCTGAGATGTTGCACGCCTTGTCTTGGTTCGCGCCCGAGAACCGGTTCTGCGCAACCCATGCAATGACGCAGCAACGGCCGTCGCTTCGGTAGATACGCAGCGCACTGCTGCGGTGCAGTAGGTGCTCGGCAGGCGCGCGCGCAGCGACGGGTCGAACACCGCGGTGCGACTCCCGCCGGAGCGAGCCTGCGTGCTTGTGACTTGCGGGCGGCGCGCTAAGCGCCAGATGGCAAGAGCAACAGCAACGCCACACCGAGCGCGATGCGGTAGTAGGCGAACACGTTGAAGCTGTGCGTTTGGATGAAGCGCACCAACCATTTCACCGCCACGAACGCGGTGATCGTCGAAACTACGAAGCCGATGCCCAGGTCACCGAAGCGCTCGCTGCCGACACTCGCTTTCCAGGCTTTGAGTAACGCGTAGCCGGTTGCCGCGTACATCGTCGGAATGCCGACCAAGAACGCGAACTCGGTTGCGGCCTTGCGATCGCTCGTGCCGGCAAACATCGCGGCGAAGATGGTCGCGCCCGAGCGCGACGTGCCAGGGAAGATCCCCGCGACGATCTGCGCGATGCCTACCAGGATGGCCGCCGGCCAGCCGATGTGCGTGCGGTTTGCGTCGCGCGCCGCGAAGCGCTCGGCTGCGAGAATCCAGAAGCCGCCCACGATCAGCGCCCAGGCAACCGGTGTCACCGTCTCGGGCAACTTGAAGCCCAGCTTCTTTGCGAGCAGGCCGAGCACCGCCGTGATGCCGAATGCCACCAGCAGCTTCAGCACGTAGTCGAGGTTCTCACGCTCGCGAATGTGGGTGGCAAGCGTCAGCAGGCGCCGCCAATAGATCACGGTGACCGCCACGATGGCGCCCGCTTGAATCCCAATGTTGAACAGCTCCGAGCGAGCGCCGAGCCCGAGCTTCTCGGCGATCAAGAGGTGCCCCGTGCTGGAGATGGGCAAGAACTCGGTGATGCCTTCGATCACACCGAGCACGATGACTTGCAACAAGTTGTTCACACAGATCTCCGAGCCGCGCTGCGGCAAGATGGGCGCGACGCTAGCACGGCGCGCGGAGCTCTGGGAACCGAGCGCTCCACCTCACGCAGCCCGACTGTGCCGATGGCTTTCGCGCCGCCGTCAGCGCATCAGCGCGAAGACGAGCAGAGCCGCCGCGAGCACAACGGCGCCCACCGCAAGCAGCAGCCACGAGTCTCGGCTCATCGTCGAGCAACCGGTGCGCACGCGATTGAAAGATTTGCCGGGCACGGATCACGAAGTGGTCACGGCGACTCTACGAAATCGCCACACTCCAATGTGTCGTGTTGGATCTCGGGGACGTTGCGGTCTTTCGGCTGCTACCGATTGCCGCTGCAGCAGATCCCGCTGATGCACGCTTCCGAAGGACCGCAGGCGTGATCGCACGAGCCACAGTGGCTGGGGTTGGTCTGCAGGTCGGTGCAGATCGAGTTGCAGAACGGGGCCCCTGCGTCAGCGCCGGCATCACTTCCAGCGTCTGCGGCCAAGGCCGCGTCATGTCCGCCGTCTGCCACGACGGCTGCATCCTGTACATCGTCCGTACAAGCGGCGTCGCGACCGGTACCCGCGTCGTGACCAGCACCGGCGTCGTGACCAGTATCGGCGTCGTGACCAGCACCGGCGTCGTGACCAGTATCGGCGTCGTGACCAGCACCTGCGTCGTGACCAGCACCTGCGTCGTGACCAATACCCGCGTCGCGGCCAAGGTCGCCACTCGCACCGGCACCAGCATCCGAGGGTGCAGCTTGACAACTTGCTGCGGAGATCATGTTCGTGTCCGTCGTGACCGCCGCATTGCGAGCCACTGCTCTTCCGAATACGGAGACCCCCGTAGTCAAGGTGATGCTCGTGAACGCGATGATGTTCCCCATGAACTTCGTGCCCGTGCCGATGGTTGCCGAACTACCCACCTGCCAATAGACGTTGCAGAAATCACCACCGTTGGTCATGACGACCGACGAGTTGCTGGACGTGGTCAGAGCGCTACCCACCTGAAAGACGAAGGCCGCCGCCGGATTGCCCTGGGCGTTCAGCGTGAGCGTGCCTGTCAGCTGAGCCGATGACGCGAAGCAGTAGGTGCCAGCTGTCAACGTCATTCCTGCCAAATCTTGGCCGGTCAGATCGTGGTCGCAGGCCTGTCCGGCCAGTGTGTTGTACGCAATGGTCGCATCGCTCTGCGCCTGCGCGGCAACGGCGTTTGCAACCTGCATCGAGCCTGCATTCACGAGCCCCGGCGGGAACCCCGTCACGGCGGATCCGGGCGAGACACCGAGGTCTCCCACCACGACACTCGAGCCGGTGTTGGTGACCGTCGAGCCAGCGAGCACCGCGAAGCGCTGCGTCGTCCCCAAGGATAGCGCACGCGCAGACACCTCCGGCGATTTCTGCTCGTGAGGAATCGAACCGCACGCCATGGCGGCGACCGCGACGCCCGGGAAGAGAGCTGCCAGCGCGTGACGCATGCGTGATCGGAGCCAGCGATACTCTCCACACGGACGACCGTCAGTCTCCACTGCTGCTCGCGCTTTTACAGTGTTCTCAGTCATCACTTCGGGTTTGATCATGGTGTTCCTTGTCGAATGCTCACTTCAGCGCTGTGCAAGCAGCATGCCGCGTCGAAACGCTGCTTCTCTCGACGAGCCAACCGCGGGCAACCCTGCGCGATTGCCCAGGAGACTCGACGTCGAGCGACGCGAACCGCACCGCACGCCCATATGGGGCGTTCACGGTCGGCGTAGCAGAAACGCCCCACGCAGCGTCTCGCTACCCTCGAGATTGCGCACCAGCGCGTCGCGGCGTCGCCTGCGCCGCTGCGTCGACGGTTTCCGCGCGCTCAGCGCATCAGCGCCAAGACGAGCAGAGCCGCCGCGAGCACAGCGGCGCCCACCGCGAGCAGCAGCCACGAGCCAGGGTGGGAGCCGCTTTCGGGTGGGACGCCCGGCCCAGCTTGCAGCGCACTGTCCGCCACCACGATCGGGTGCGCGGGCACGCGTTCGAGCGCAGCAAGCATGGCGCTGGCGTGCGGATAGCGCTCGGTCTGCTTCTTGGCGAGCGCCTGGTCGATCAGCGCCTGTAGCTCTTTCGCCACGCGCATGCCCTTGCGGAAATCCGCTAGCTTCGGGATCGGATCACGCAGGTGTGCGGTCAGCAGCTCCACGCGAGACTCGCCCCCAAAGGGCGTGCGGCCCGTGAGCATCTCGAAGAGCACGCAGCCCATGGCGTAAACGTCGACCGGCAGATCGACCGAGCTTCCGGCCGCTTGCTCAGGCGGCATGTAAAGTGGGCTCCCCACCACCATGCCGGTGCTCGTGAGCGTGGTGTCCTTGGTCGGGTCCCCGCTCGGCTTCATGAATTTCGCCAGCCCGTAGTCGAGGATCTTCACCGTCGAGCGCCCAGCGGCGTCCCGCGCCAGGAAGATGTTCTCTGGCTTGAGGTCGCGGTGCACCACGTTGTGCTCGTGTGCATACGCGATCGCCGACAGCGCCTGGCGTGCAATGTCGAGAGCCAGCTCGACCTCGAGCGGCTCGCCGTTTTGGAGCAGCGCGTCGACTGTCTGGCCCTCGAGATATTCGAGTACCACGTAGGGCACGCTGTCGACCACGCCGTGCCCGAGCACCTTGACGATGTTGGGATGGTCGAGCGTGTCGAGCGCCTTGGTTTCGCGCAGGAAGCGACCGCGGACCTGGTCGTCGAGGGCGCTGGCGCTCCACTGCTTGAGCGCCAACACACGGCCCGTCGACAGCTCGACCGCGCGGTAGACCGCGCCGACGGCGCCCTCGCCAAGCAGCGCGTCGATGCGATAGGCGTCATCGACGGTTCGGCCAACGAGCGAGCTCGAAATCTCTGCTGCCATGCGGGCCCTAGCATACCGCAGCTTGCCAATCCCCGTCTCAGCCGGCGACCTCGGCGGTGCGCCCGCGTCCCCGTCCCCGTCGGCATGGGTACTCGTGCTGCTCAGTCAGCGATCCCGGCCTGCTCAACATGTCGGAGTTCGAGGAACTTATTCAGGCAAAGCCCATCGGCCGGGACAAATTGGCTCTGGCAAAGTGATCCCGGACGCTTGCGCGCAGGCCGGTCTCAGCGCGCTGCATTGCGAGAAAGTCTGCAGTGGTGACGCTTCGCGGTGCCCACCCACCGCTCGCTGGCGGCGTGGCGCAGTGGCCCAGTTGCAATTGACATTGCATCTCGGACGCGGTCATCGAGACGCGGATCGCGTCCTCCCGCCTCGCGGCCGTACCATGCGGCACGCTCGCCGCAGCATCGGCATGCCGCTTGCAGCGAGGTGCCCGCGAGGCTCCAAGCAAACCAGGCACACCCGCGCTACGCCGGTGCTGTTCGAAAGGACACGAACGATGTTCTCCACCATCCGCAGCACGCTCACCGCACCCGCTTTCATCGCCATCGCGCTCAGCACTTGCGTTCCTGCATACGCGCAAGAAGCGCAAGTTCCGCAAACCGCGAGCCAGCACGAGGCTCGTGCACAATCGTACAAGAGCGAAGCTGCCGGCTACCGCAAGTCCGCCGAAGAACACAAACGCATGGCAGCCGCCTACGCCAAGCTGCACCCTGACTTCAAAGGTGGGGTGAAGAACCCGTGGAACGAAAAGATGGCGAAACACTGCGAGCTGTTGGCGAAAGATTTCGACCAACTGGCGAATGACGCCGAGAAAGCCTCGGAATTTCACACGCTGCGCGCCCGAGAGCTGAAAGAGCAGGAGACCGCGGTCGCCACCAGCGCCGAGAAACGCGCTCACTAGTACCACCATGCTCCGCGTTGCGGCGTTGCCGACGGTCATGCTGTCGGCACTGCGCTGCTTCGCGCGAGCGCCACGAGCGCGGCGAGCTTGTCGATTGTCAGCGTCACGCGGATGTGCAGCGGTCGTGACGTCGAGCAGCCCATGCATGCCGTCGTGGCCGACGCCGTTGTTCACGATACGCGACGGCCATGTTGCTGTGCTCGGCGTACTTTGGGCAGGCTCGCCGAGCAACCGCGACGTCTATCACCGAGTTGTGCACCACCGCCCCAAGCCATCGCCCGCGCCATGGCCCACCCCTGCGGGTGTCGCGAAGCGCGTCAGGCCGGCCTGGCCCCGCAGCCGCCGCCATCAGCAGCGCGACCGCGGCGAACTCATCCCTCGCAACTGCGGCTAGCGCTGGACTGAGCTGCACCACCACGCTCCCACGGCCGACACGCGCGGCCTGCAGCAGACGCGGAGGTGTGAGGGAAGGGTTCCGGTGGGGCCGCATAGGGAAAGTGCCACGCCAACCCACGCCAACCAGGCGCGTGCAGCGGCTGGTGCAGTGCCACGCGAGGGTTCCGGGCGGTGACGCGGACACGCCGTGGAGCCGTGGAGCGCGCCGCTTGACATCGCAAGGGGGAAATTCGAGGGCTATTTGTCTTAGGCGCCCAGCGATCCAGGTCCAGGTTCGTGCGCCGTGGATGGTGTGGGCCGGGGGATCCGGGCTGGGATCGTAGGCAGCATGAACGGCCTCTCTGCGCTCGCACCATGGCCTCAGTCACCCGGCAGCTGGCCGATCTCCCGGCACTTCTGCCGCGGCAGACATGAGCGTCGAAACGGGCGTGACCTTGCTTCGATCGATGTGCAGGCCGTAGGCCCTATAAACACCGCCGAGTGCCGATGGTCTCGTGCAGTACTGCGAGTGCGACGGCGGCTGCTGCCCGCCAAACAAGAGTGCGTCGTACACGCTGGATGCGAAGACCGTGGACGGCACGATCGACTGGCCCGGGCTTCAGTGGCAGGGCGCATCGGACACCAACACGCCGTACGGCCCGCCGTTTCCGCCGGGCCGCTACTTCGTCATGGTGTCCCTGGACGTGCCGGGCGTCGGCGTCGCCATGGCGGGGCTACCGATCACGGTGAACTAGCTCTTGTTGCGCTCATGCACGCGACCGAGCACGGCACGCACGCGGCGTACGACAAGATCGACGGCGTCGCATAGCGCTCAGGGCGGTGTCTTGCTCCGCCGCCGACAGCTGCGTGAACGGGCGAGCACGTTCCAAGAATAGCGCTCCGACCAGCGCGTTTTCGACGATGAACAAGAGGCTCTTCACGTCACGCCGCACGTGAGCGGGCGCTTCCGCAAGTATGGCGTCGATGCGCTCGGGCACGCCGAGCGCGAGTGCTCCCGGCGCACCGTTGCCAAGTGCGGGGCAGATGCGATCTGCAACGGCGCAGAGTACCGCATAGTCCTCTGGGCTGAGCAAGACGAGCCCACGCTTCGGTGCCTGGCGCAGCCGCGTCCTGCGCACGCCGAGCGCAGTGCCGAGCAAGAAGAGCGCGGCCGTGCCCACGACCCCGGTCTTGATGAAGGTGCGTCTGGAGTGCCGTTCGCTCGCTCCGCAATCACGAACCTCGCCGTCGACACCGTCGATTCGCCCTCGCCAAGCTCGGGCAGCGTCAGCAGCGTGTGCTCGTCGCTCGCCACGACCGGACCCTCGCGCGCACCGGCTTCCGATGCAACCCACGCGACTCCTCGCCGTCAACCACCAACCTGACTCGGGGTCAATACGCGGCTCGCGGAGGGGATACAGTGCAGCAAGTAGTCGTGCCCCTGCGCGAGTAACCGCGGAATCTCGACCACCTGGTGCTGGTACGGCTCTGGATCGCTGCCAGTCAGAGGCTTGGCACATCGCCGGCACCCGGTCGGACGCAGAGAGGTCGTCTCCGTTACCCGCTCTGGCGGCAGTAGCACCCGCCGGTGCTTCTTGTGTCCGGGTTGTCCGCCATGGCGCCGACCAGACCTGGCAGGAGGTTTGACAGCAGCTGTCGTCCCGGGAGGGTCCGTAGAAGGCGGACGCGAAGAGTTCGACGAGTTCTGCGCGAGCTGCGCCTCCAGCGCTTGCACGCGTAGCAACAGCTTCGCGTTCGCCGCTTCAAGCTCCGCTATCCGGAGATCCCTGGGGTCCACCGTGTCGATCCCAGCATTGAGATCCTTCCGCCAGAAATTGCAAGCACTAACTCAGGCGGTGAACGCTTACGATGTTCCTTGGAGACAGCTGCGGTCTCTGTAACAGGGACACCGAGTTCGAGTACGGCCACAATAGCCTTCTTCAGTGAGAGCCGCCGCGAGAAAAGGGGGGCAGCGTTTAAGCTGACTACCGGCCTGGTGAGACCGTCTCAGAACTGCACTCCTGTATCGATGTAATAACCATCCTGTTGCGAAGCATCTGGCCAGGCTTTGACGACCCCGTTGGCCAAGAGCGTGCGACCCGAGGGGTCGGTGATACGCAGCGACATCGGCAAGGCGAAGGGCCCTTCGCCTTGCTTCACGACCCAGGCTCCGAAGCGCTCCTGCGGCCTACTGCTTGTGTAGTTGGCGTCGCGAATCAGGGTCGACCATGCACCGGACTTCAGCTGAGCTTCGACTTTCGCGATCGAGCCAAGACCTGAGGCGTTGACGACACTGAGCTGGAAGTAATATTCGCCGCCTTGACGCAGCCAGATATAGAGATTGCCGACGACTGGGCAGGGGACCCGCTTGTATTTGGTAGGAATGACGCCGTCGACGATGCCCTTATTGGGATCGCCGGACTGCAAACGCGCCATCGCGATGTCTGACAGATCGAGGTGGATGCTCTCGTTGGCCTGTGGCTCGTGATCGGCGGGCAGATTTCCGGGTGGAAGCGGGCAGCCGTATTTGAAAGCAAACGAGCCGCTGGTTATTTCGCCGCAGTGATCGCGCCCCGAACCGCAGCACCACTTGGAATTGGCCGAACAGGGACAAGAATCCACGATCTGCAAGACGATGGGGAGCGTATAACCGGTTTCTCCGGGTTGGTATTCGGTGCCGTCCTGCTTTGTACGTATCAGCTCGAAACACTCGCCGCAGCTCAAGTAGTTGTCGCGATCCCCCTCCAGACTGGGCCAAAACTGTGTGTAGTAGTTGCCCTGGGGCGCCGCGAAATTACCGCGCAGCGAGATACTGACTGGATCCTTACAAAGATCCGGGTAGGTCTTACAAAACGCATCGCATTTGCTTTTTAAGCTTGGATCGGTGTAGTCGAATTTGTCACTGGTGGTACAGAGGCCATAGTAGCCAAACCCGCAGGCCCCACCATTGGTCAACCCGAAGTGTGTCGAGCGCGAATAGTGCCAGGGCTCAGAGTCGTCAACACAGTGCACTTCCGGCCATTGTCCGGAGACACAAGCCTTACTATTGACCGCCACGCATTGCGCCGAGCCCACCCCACCACATTTGTCGCAACTCTCCGATGTGTTGTCGTTACTGCAATATTGCGCGCAGCACACGTTGTCGACGAGCGCCCAGCTGCCACAACTGGCTGTAGTGGCACTAACGGTAGGATAGGCTGCTTCGCGCCTTGTGCTCGCGTCCATCGGGACAACGCATTGCCCAGCGGTTCCGGCACTGCCATCAGCAGTCCCCGCTCCACTGTAGCCCGCGTTGTTCCCAGCATTGCCGCCGGCATCGGTTGCGCGTCCAGTGCTTACTGTGCCGCCACCAGTGCCGCCGGCACTGTTCCCCACGTTGCCCGCTTGCTGTGTATTGCTGGCGGCTCCGCGTACCGCGCCGTCCCTTCCCGTGCCGCTCGATGCGCTGCAAGCGAGGACACCGGCCGAGAGGGAAATTCCAGCCCAGCGGCGAGTGAGCGAGATTCTACATGACATGGGTTATCCCTTGGGCGGTGAGCGGTACTATACGCCATCCAGTCTGCCAGCTCCCTGGCCTCGGGTCAGCTGCGTGCGTGGCGTCGAGCGGTAGGCCTCGTGCGGTAGGCCTCGTCAACGTAGAACGCATGGTCGTGCCAATGGACCCCATCGCCTCCGGGGCATTGGCGGCCCCAGGCTGCAACGATGCGCCCTTCGTTACCTTCACCGTCGCAAGGCTGGCTTCCGGCGTGAGCGGGCTCACCCGTCGCCGGGCCGGTCTCTCACCCGCGGGACAACAGACGAGGTTTCATGGACTTATCGCATCCTCCAATCCTCCTCGACCAGCATTTCCTGGTCGCACTGTCCGGGCTATCGCCCTACGCCACCACCGCCTTCGCTTGACACCCCCTCGTGGAAATTCGAGCTTTGTTTGTCTTGAGCGCCGAGACCCCGTTCATGCCGACTATGATCCATGATCCAATGACCCTCATTCGAACTGCCTCCCCCCTCTCGCTACTAGCGCTCTTTTTCGCGCTTGGTTGCTCTTCGTCCTCGGGGACGTCATCGCCGGTCACGCCTGGTGGCGCGGGTGATGGCTCCTCCGCGGGCCAAGCGGGTGCGGCGGCCGGCGGCGTGGCGGGTAGCTCGGCTTCTGGTGGTGTTACTGGCGGCATGGGTGGTACTGGCGCGGTCTCTGCGGCAGGTGGCGGTGTGGCGGGCGCGATTGCCGCGGGAGGCACCAGCGGCGCGGCCGGCGCGAATGCCGCGGCCGGCGCGAATGCCGCGGCCGGCGCAAGTGGTAGCGCGGGCATGGCGGGCACCGGTGGTGCAGCCGGAGCGAGCGGTGCGGCGGGCGCGGCGGGCACCACGGGCAATTGCGGTGCGACGACTCACGCATTGCATCCGTTTGGGTGCAAGTTCGCGTGGGGCATCGCGAGCCCCAATGGTTCGCTTGCGAGCTACAGCTATCTCCAATTCATGTCGAGCTGGATTGGCTCGGAGGTCAAGGCCGACGGCTCGATCACTTCCTGCAGCGGCTGCACGTGGCTCACGGGCACGCTCGCCAGCACGAGCCTCATTCCGGCATTCTACGCGTATTTCATCGGCTTCTACGGGCACGCCAACGGCATCGTCGACGGCAATCAAACCGGCACGAAGAAGCTCACGACGGACGGCGCGGCGCTGATCAAAGGCAACCGCAGCAAGATCATCGCGATGTATGCCTGGTACGCCGGGCAGTTGCACACGGCGTGGCCGAGCAAGCCTGCGGTGTGGCTCTTGGAAGGTGATTTCGTTCAGTACGCCGCGACTAGCCAGTCGAGCCCGCTGACGTACGCGGAGCTCGGGCAACTTGCGGCGGATATCACCTGCGCAATCAAGGCCAACATGCCGAACGCGGTGGTGGCTATCGACCACTCGAGCTGGAACGCCGACGCCGTGACCACCAGCTATTGGAATGCCATGGCCGTCGCCAACTACGACATGGTGTGGACCACGGGCGTCGGTAACAACAACGGGTACATCGAGGGTAGTGCCAACAACACGACCTACAACCACGCAACCGCCACGTACTCGTACCTGCACACGCTCACCGGTCGCACCCTCTTGGTCGACACGAGCGCGGGCGCGTCAGCCGCTGGAGACAGCTGGTCTACGGCCTCCGCCAGTGACATCAACGGCCGCATCACCGACGGTGTGATCGCCGCCAACATCACCGGCACCGCTCCCACTGGCCTGCAAGGCAACATCAGCGGGCTTGCGAACGTGAACGCGATTCCGTCGTGTCCTTAGCGCCCTGAATCGGCAGAAGGCTGCCGCCTCGTGGCGAACTGAACCGTTCCGCAGAAAAGAAGGCTTCATGTTTCCTGCGCTGCATCGCCTGCCTCTTGGAGCGACATCTTGGGCTTCCGCGATCGCCGTGGGGGTGGCGTTGTCCACAGGTTGCAGCCGCCGCCGCGCGGTAGGTAGGGCACCCGCCGCCAGGGGTAGCTGCTCAGGCGGGTGACGCGGGGCTGGGCGGCTGGCAGATTGCGTGGCGTTTATGCTGGCTATCGCCCCCCCTGGCGGCGGGCGTGGCCATCAACTAAAGATACCGGTGATGCGGGTGGCTGCGATGCGGCCATGAGGTAAGGGGCGATGGGGACTGCACCGATTGCATGACAAGAAGGACACCAGCAGGACAAACAACTTGCGTGCGGCCGATTTCTCGGACCAATTGGAAGCACTGGTTTCCTCGGCGCGAACGTCGCGAAACGGGCTTCGCGGCAAATCTTCGCCCTTACTCGCTCGCGCTGCTCCTCACGCTTGCTCCGCTGGGCTGCGGTTCGTCGGATGCGACCGGGGCAGGCACGGGAGGCGCTCCCTCCAGCGGCGCTGGCGGAGCGAGCGCGCAAAGCGGCGCCGGGGGAGCGCCGAGCAACAGTGGCGGGGGATCCGGTGGTGCCAGTGGCACGGGCGGCCGGAACGCCTCGGGTGGCAACGCCGGCTATTCGGGCGGCGGAGCCGGCGGTGTGGGCGGCGCGGCCGGTAACGGCGGCGCGGCCGGAAACGGCGGTTCAGCTGCTGGCGGGGGCGGCGGCGCGGCGGGCGCCGGAGGCATGAGCGGAGCCCTCGGCGCGAGGCCGCCCATGGGCTGGAACTCGTGGAACACGTTCCAGTGCAACATGGACGAGGCGCTCATCAAGCAGATCGCCGACACGTTCGTCTCGAGCGGCATGCAAGCGGCGGGATACGAGTACGTCAACATCGACGATTGCTGGATGGACGGGCGCGACTCGAGCGGCAAGCTTCGCTGGAATACGAGCAAGTTCCCGTCGGGAATTCCGGCGCTCGCCGACTACGTGCACGGCAAGGGTATGAAGCTCGGGATCTACGAGACGCCGAACACCGCCACGTGCGTGGGGCTCTACGGCAACATCAACCCCGCCGTCGCCGTGGGGAGCCTCGGCCACGAGACAACAGATGCACAGACGTTCGCATCGTGGGGCGTCGACTACCTCAAGTACGATCTGTGCCAGGGCCAGCGCAGCGCCTTCGCGGTCATGCGCGACGCGCTCCGCGCGACCGGCCGACCG
>DASVHQ010000004.1:0-5480 GCA_036382515.1 Polyangiales bacterium
CTAGGAGCCTGTCGGAGAAAGCCGGACCGAGGGCTTCGAGTCGATTCTCGAGACAGGTTCTTGTGCGAAACCGCAGGAATACTGCGTGGTATTTTGAGGATTTCGCACAAGAAGATGTCCGAGAAGCGGCCGAAGACCGACGGGAGCGCTTTCTCCGACAGGCTCCTAGAGAGCAATTGAATCATGGCAAAGAAAGCAAAGCGGGTTCCCGCGATGGCAGCCGTTGAAGCGCTCGTGGGCAAGGTCACGATGGGCAAGCTTCTGTGGGCTATCCGGGAAGGGGCGGACCAAACGCAGCAAGCCTTTGCCGCCAAGCTGGGCGTTTCAAAAGCGCACCTGTGCGACATCGAAAAGGGCCGACGCAACGTGAGCCCCGAGCGGGCCATCAAGTGGGCCAAGCTTTTGGGGCATTCGGAGCAGCAATTCGTCAAGCTCGCGCTTCAGAGCCAGCTAGACGCCAATGGGATTCGGTTCATGGTCGAGATCAAGGCGGCGTAGGCTTTGAGCGTAGGAAACACGAAAGGAGCTCGCGCGCAGTAGCGTACGAGCTTCTCGAGCAGCCACTGGCCACCGGGTCGGTGGCGATGGCGAGCTTCGTATGCAGGTCGAAGGCCAACCGTTTGGCGCTGCGCGATCGAGGTGGCGTAGCAGTTGGCGAGCAGTGGAGCTTGCTCGCTCAGTGGGTCTGTGGTGACGTCGTCGTCGAGCAGGCCGTGCCATCGAGCACCAAGACGTGCAGGTGTGCGGGCGCACGGCTTGCGCCCGCCTGCGCCGCGTAGCAAGAAACGCTGGCACGTTGTCGTCGTCGTCGAACGAAGGAAGAACCGCCATGCCGAAGCGCACTTTGCTCCTCACAGTGATCTCCTTGGGGCTTCTGACCTGCATGGGTTGTGACGGCAACATGATGGGTCGCCACGATCGGCCATGGCGCGGCTTCGACTCGGATCGCGGTCGGCAGCCGTTCGATGAAAGCGACGCGGGCGTTGCGCCGCAAGCGCTCGCCGATGCCGCGATGCAGCCAGGCGCCGACGCGGGTGCGCAGCCCGTGGTCGACGCAGGCCAAAGCTCCACACAAGCGCCGAAAGATCCCTCGGTGGACGGCCAGTGTCCGAGCTACATCGGTGCGAGCGGCTCACCACTATGGGGCTGCTGCAGCAAGTTCGGCGTGTGCGGTACGTTCGCGGCGAACACCTGCTTTCTGCCTGTCGGCACACAGCTTCCGCTCGACCCGAATGCCACCGAGGATGGCGGTACGCTCCCGGTCGGTCGTTGCATTCCACCGAAGATCAAGTAGCTGCGGTCGTCATGCGCGCCAGGGGGAATACGTGAACCAGCCATCCGGGAGCTTCAAGGATCACTTCTCCACGCTGGCGAGCAGCTACGCTCGCTACCGCCCGAGCTATCCCGACGCTCTGTTCGATGCGCTGGCCGAGCTCGGGCCGACCACGGAGCTGGCGTGGGATTGTGCGACGGGCAACGGCCAGGCGGCGCTGGCGCTCGCGCGGCGGTTCACGCACGTCGTCGCGACTGACGCGAGCGCTGCGCAGCTGTCGGCGGCAGAGGCCCATCCGCGTGTCGAGTACCGCGCGGAGCGTGCGGAGCAAAGCACGCTCGCCTCGGGCTCGGTGTCGCTGGTCACGGTGGCCCAAGCGATCCACTGGTTCGACCTCGACGCTTTCGTGACCGAGGTGCGGCGCGTCTGCCGCCCGCGCGGGGTGTTGGCCGCCTGGACCTACGGTCTTGGCAAAGCCTTGCTGCCCCACCACGCAGACGAGCTGGAGCGCGCCCTGCAGCGTTTCTACGGCGAGACCGTCGGTCCGTACTGGCCGCCCGAGCGCCGCCTGGTCGAGGCGGGCTACGCAACGCTGCAGCTACCCTTCGAGCGCATCACGCTGCCGAGCTTCGCGATGCAGGCGAGCTGGAGCCTGCCCGACCTGCTTGGTTACCTGCGCACGTGGTCGGCGGTGAAGCGCTACACGCAGGCGCTCGGTCACGATCCCGTAGAGCCGCTGGCTGAGGAGCTTGTCGCGCTGTGGGGCGACCCGGAACAAGCTCATCGCGTGCAGTGGCCGTTGACGATGCTCGCGGCACGCGTTTGAGCCCGGCAGTGAGGGATCTTCGCGACGGGCCGGCTCTGGGATCGGCGGCTGGGCGCAGGGCGACCGACTTGCAAGCGCCGCCTTCGAGCACTGGACCTCGCACGGCTTCATCGTGGCCGCCGGCAACTCGACCCGCGCCACGCACCACCCGCGTGGCGGCGACGCCGGTGCAACTCACGTCGTCAGTGCTCGGTAGAGATCGGGTAAGCGCTCGGGGAGCATCGCGACGTCCCAGAGCACTTCGTAGCGCAGGTCCTGCATCATTGTGCCCAGGTAGTCGTGGCCGCTCTTGTCGATCGCCAGGCAGAAGGGCGTGATGCCGCGCCGATGCGCATCGAGTAGCGCCATGCGCGTGTCGTGCACGGCGTAGAGCTGCGACGCCGCGTGGTCGCCGTAGCCTTGGTCCTGCGGCCGACCGTCGCTCAGCAGGAACAGGTAGCGGTGGCGCGCGGGATGCGCGAGCAGCTTTTGCGTGGTGTGGCGAATCGCTGGGCCCATGCGCGTTGCGCTCTGCGGCTCGATCGCTCCGATGCGCTGCTTGACGTTGGCCGAGAGCGGCTCGTTCAGCTCCTTGATCACGTGCAGCTCGACGCGCTTGCGACCATAGCCCGAGAAGCCGTAGATGCCGTAAGGGTCGCCGAGCGCTTGCAGGGCGTGCGCGAGCAGCACCAGCGACTGTCGCTCGACGTCGATCAGGCGCTGCGTGCCGGTGGCGTAGCGATCGGCCTTGCGGTCGACCGGATCGCCGGTGGAGCTGCTCATGTCGAGCAAGAACGCCACCGCGACGTCGCGCTCCTGCTTGTTGCGGCGGAAGAAGAGCTTGTCCGAGGGCGTATGGCCGCACTTGCGATCGACCACCGCCTCGACCACAGCGTCGAGGTCGAGGTCGTCGCCGTCATGCAGGCGCATCTGCTTGCGATCGAGCTGCGCCGCGATCGCCTCGAAGTGCCGGCGGATGCGCTCGGCGAGCGCGGCGTGGTCGCGCAAGGTGGCCGCGTACAGGTCGTTGTCAGCTGCAACCAGCGTAGCTTCGTGTAACAGGCAGAAAGCCTTGCGGTAGCGCTGCCGGCCAGCGTCCCACTCGTCATAGGTGAACGTGCCTGGGTCGGTGGCTTCGAGCGCGTCGTTGTTGTCTTGGTCTTCGTCGCTCCCGCCGGAGTCATGGCCGGGCGGCGGCGGCGGCGCGCGCTGCGAGAGTGCATCTTCCAGGTTCTCCACCAGGGCTTGCTGCGCGATTTCCTCCGGAAGCTCCGAGTCGGGGGTTTCGGCTTCGTGCGAGTGGCGAACCAGCTCCTGCAGCTGCTTGCGTCGTTCGAGGTTGTTCGGTCTTTCCGGCGGCCGCAGGTTCTCGCTGTCGTGCGCGTCCCGAAACAGCCGCGCGAGCTCGGGCTTGAAGGCGCCGCGGTAAAACACGCCGACGGGTGAGCGATAGTGCGCGAAAGCAGCGACATCCGCGGTCGGTGCAGCGAGGCGATACAGCTCGGTCGCGACGTGTGCGGCAGCCTCCACGCTGCTGTGGGCAGCACGTAGCTGCGCCAGGACTTGGCTCGCCTGCTCGGCGACGCGCACATGGATCGCGGGCGCAACGACACTCGCGGGCTGTCCCAGGCTCGCGCGCAAGGCCCACTCCACGAAGCTCTCCTGCGCGGAGGCGCGCACCAGCTGGACGCGTTCTGCGAGGCAGTGTTCCCGCGCGCGCTGGTAGGTCGGCGCAAGCCCCGGGTAGTTGTCGAGCACGCGGCAGTCGATGCGAAAGGCTTCGGTGATCGCGAAGAGATCACGCGCGAGCCGCGGCTGCGGGAACCGTGCGAAGAAGCGCGCGTAGTCGGCGAGCGCCGGATCGCTCGTGGGCAACTCCGGGTTCGCGTGGCCCTGCGGATACGCGCGCGCGTACTGGAAGTCGAAGCTGCCCCACTCGAGCTGGCCGACTTGATGCGTGGCCATCACCTTGTACCAGGCGAAGCCCGGCAGCTCGCTCGCCTGCAGCTCGTCGGGGAGATTGGGCGGCAGGTAGATCGTCGTGCCGTCGCAGGTCGGCAGCTGCGTGCGTGCCCAGCCGAGGTTCTTGTCCACGAGCTTCTCGCACGAAGCGACCGTGACCTGTCGGCCTGCGAGCGCTCGACAGTAGTTGTCGAGCACGTGCAGCACGGGTGCGAGCTCTACGCGAAGATCGATGACACCACCTCGTCGATGCTGCGCTGCGTCTCGCGCTCGTCGGTCACGCCCCAGGTCACCGCCACCTGACAGGCGCGCTTGGGCGAGACGCCCTCGCGGATCAGCCGGCCGGCGTAGACGAGCATGCGTGTGCTCACGCCCTCGGCGAGGCCGTGCTCACGCAGGTTGCGCACCTTCTGGCCGAGCGTTGCCAGGCGCTTGGCCGTGGCTTCGTCGGTGCCGGCCTCGTGCGCGATGATGCGGGTCTCCTGGGCGAGCTCCGGGAAGTCGAACTCGAGCGCAACAAAACGTTGTCGAGTGCTGTGCTTGAGATCCTTGAGCGCGCTTTGGTAACCGGGGTTGTAGGAGACCACGAGCAAGAAGTCGTCTGCGGCCTCCACGACCTGTCCGAGCTTTTCGATCGGCAACGTGCGGCGGTGATCGGTGAGCGGATGGATCACCACGGTGGTGTCCTTGCGGGCTTCGACGATCTCGTCGAGGTAGCAGATGCCGCCCGCCTTCACCGCGCGTGTGAGTGGCCCATCGACCCAGCGCGTGCCGTCTGCATCGAGCAGGAAGCGACCGACCAGATCGCTCGCGGTCAGATCCTCGTGACACGAGATCGTGATCATCGGCAGCGGCCGTACCGCGGCGGCTGGCCTGCTGCCGGCCGGTGCCTGCGGCGTGAGCTTGGTCAGCGGCTGACTCAGCGTCCACGCCATGTACTCGACGAAGCGCGTCTTGCCGGTGCCCGTTGGGCCCTTGAGCAGCACGGGGATGCGTTGCCGGAATGCAGCGGCGAAGACTTCGACCTCGTCGGCGCGCGGTACGTAGAAGGGCTGCGTTTCGATCACGCACTCTTCCACGCGGTAGGTTCGGACTTCGGGTGTGGCCATGGCGAGCTCGGGTGCGTTGCACGCTAGCACGATCGCCGCGGGCAGCGCAGCGCGCCCGTTACCAGTGGCGCAAGTCTTCGGATGCGACGAGCGCCAGCACTTCGTTGGTGCCGTCTTCGATCAGCGAGGCGCGTGCATCGCGCATCAGCTTCTCGATCGGGTGGCGGGTGTCGTTGGCGGCTGCGCCGAAGATCTGCATGCCATCGCAGGCCACCCGAAACGCCGTGTCGGTGGCGGTGATCTTGCACGCGATGCCGAGCATGCGCGGGGTGATCGTGCCGCGGTCGTAGCGCGGCTGCATGGCCTTGCCGATCCAGGCGTTGTCGCGCAG
>DASVHQ010000005.1:0-10906 GCA_036382515.1 Polyangiales bacterium
GCTCGGGCACGGTCTGCGAGTGCAAGCGCGACAGCGTGCTCATCGGCGATGGCGCCATCGCAACCGCCTGCGCCGACAAGGCCTCGGCGCAAGCCATGTGGACGTCACTGTGCGTCCCGTTGGCAACCTTCTGCCCGTAACTCGAGCTGTGAGATCCAAACACCGGCCGCTGCGCTTCGTGCGTGGCGGCCGGTTTCGTTCTGCGCCGTCGTCGGCATGTCCGCGTCAGCTGACGGTAGAGCCCTCAGTTGCTTGCGTGCAGCGGGGGCTGCACGGCAGCCAACCGTGGCCGGCCTTTCTCGCGCGGCTTGCGCACGAGGATCTGCAAGAGGCCCGGCAGGATGAAGAGCGTGAGCAGCGTGGAGAACACGATGCCGCTCACCACGACGGTCGCGAGCGGCCGCTGGACCTCCGCGCCCGCACCCGTGGCCAATGCCATCGGCAAGAAGCCGAAGGCCGCCACCGCGCCGGTCGTGAGCACGGCGCGCATCGTGTGAACCGAGCCCTCGGTGATGGCCTCGCGCAGTGGCCAACCCGACGCGAGCCGCGTGCGCACGTCACTGCCGAGCACCACGCCGTTCAGCACCGACACACCCGCCAGCGCGACGAAGCCGACGGCGGCGGGGATGCTGAACGATAGCCCGCGCAAGAGCAGGCCGAGAATGCCGCCGATCAGCGCGAGCGGGACCACTGCAAACACCGCCACCGCGTAGCGTGCGTCCTGAAACATCCACAGCAGCATGCCGAAGATGATCGCCAACGCGAACGGCACGACCATCGCCAGCCGGTTCTTGGCGCGCTCGAAGTTCTCGAACTGCCCGCCCCAGGCGACCTCGTAGCCGCTCGGCAGCTTCACCTGCGCTTGCACTTTCGCCTGCGCCTCGTGCACCCACGAGACGAGATCACGGCCGCGCAGGTTCACCTCGACGCGCACGGTGCGGCGCAGGTTCTCGCGGCGCACCTGCGTGGGGCCTTCCGACTCCTCGATGGTCGCCAGCTCCGACAGTGGTACCGATGCGCCTTGCGGAGCCTCCACGAAGAGCTCTCCGATGGCCTCGGGCTGCGGCGAGCGCGGCGGTACAATCACTCGCAAATCGAAGCGCTTCTGCTGCTCGTAGATCAGACCGACCGGCACGCCCACGCGAGCCGCACGCACCACGGTCAGTGCATCCTGCGCACGGATGCCGTAGCGCGCGAGCCGCTGGCGGTCCGGTCGCACGCTGATCTGTGGCGCGCCGAGCACACGCTCCACGCGTGTATCGCCAGTGCCGGACACGCCTCGGACCACAGCCGCCACCTGCTCGCTCAACGTTTTGAGCTCGCCGAGATCACTGCCGAAGACGTTGATCTGCACGTCCGCGCGCGAGCCGCTCACCAGCTCGTTGGTCTTGTCCTCGATCGGCTGAGACACTGACACGAAGGTGCCCGGCACTTCGGATTCGATCGCGGTCTTGATCTTCTCCGAGAGCGTGTCGAGGTCGTGCGCGCTGGTCCACTGCTTCTTGTCTTTGAGGTGCACGAACACGTCGGTGTTGTCGTTGCCCACCGGATCGATGGCGACCTCCGCACGGCCGGTCATGCCGAGCGTGGTGATCACCTCGGGGAAGCGCTTGAGCACTCGCTCCACGGCGAGGTCGAGGTCACGCGCCTGCGCGAGGCTGATGGACGGCGCCCGGCGAATCGTAACCACGACATCGCCCTCGTCGATGCGCGGCACGAAGTCGGCGCCTGCGCCCGCGAGCAGCACGAAGCTCGCGACCAGAGCCACGGCGGTCGCGCCGAGCAGCCACGCGCTCTTGCCGATCGCCCAGCCGAGCGCTCGCTCGTAGTGCTTCGCGATCCACGCCACCCAGGCCGGCCCATGCCCCTTGGCGGGCGGCACGAAGAGCACCAGCAGCGCGGGAAAGAACACCACAGCGTACAAGAGCGCGCCGAACAGCGCGCAGGCCATGGTGATGGCCATGGGCCGGAACATCTTGCCTTCGATGCCGGTGAGCGTGAGCAGGGGCAAGTAGACGAGCATGATGATGGCCACCGAGAAGGCCACCGGTCGCACGACTGCGGTCCCAACTTCCGTGTACGCGCCGTCGCGAGCCTTGCCCACGAGCTGTTTGCCTGCGAGCGCGCCCACCACTGCTTCGAGGATCACGATCGGTCCATCGACCAGGAAGCCGAAATCGATGGCGCCGAGGCTCATCAGATCACCCGTGATGCCGAAGAGGTGCATACCCAGCACGGCGACTGCCATGGATGCGGGAATGCCGATCACCACCACCAGCGCGCCGCGTATCGTTCCCAGGAAGAGCGCCAGCACGAGCGTGACCACCAGCGCGCCCTCGACGAGGTTGCCCATCACGGTCGCGAGCGTGCGGCCGACGAAGTCTGAGCGATCGTAGATCGGCTCGATCTTCACGCCCGCGGGCAGCTCACGCTGGATCTGCTTCACCTTCTCTTTGACCGCGTTCACCACGTTGCGGCTGTTTTCTCCGACCAGCATCATGGTCACGCCGGTGACCGCTTCACCCACGCCGTCTCGGGTGATCGTGCCGAAGCGCATCGCGGCGCCCACGCGCACCTGCGCCACGTGACGCACCAGCACGGGCGTGCCGTCGTCACCCGTGCGCACCACGACGCTGCCAATCTCGTCCTCGCCGCTGAGCAGGCCCACGCCGCGCAGCGTCAGGGCTTCGCTGCCGCGCTCGATGTAGCCGCCGCCGACGTTGGTGTTCGCACCCTGCAGCGCCTCGACCACGGCGCTCAGCGTCAGCCGATGCGCGTGCAGGCGCGCCGGATCGATCACGACCTGGTACTCCTTCAAGTCGCCGCCCATGGTGTTGAGCTCGACGATGCCGGGCACCTGACGAATCTTCGGCGCGATCTCCCAATCGAGCAGCGTGCGCAGCTGAGTTGGCGAGTGGTGATCGGAGCGCACCACGAACTGGTAGATCTCCCCAAGGCCACCGGACACCGGCGAGAGCTGCGGTTGTCCGCAGTTCCTCGGCAGCTCCTGCTCGACCGAGCGAACGCGCTCGAGCACCACCTGGCGCGCGAGCCACAGGTCGGTGCCCTCCTTGAACACGACGGTCACGGCCGACAAGCCCGAGCGCGACACCGAGCGCAGCTCCTGCAACCACGGCACGCCGTTGAGCGCGAGCTCCAGCGGCGAAGTCACGGAGCGCTCCACTTCCACCGGCGATAACCCGGGCGCGTCGGTGAGCACGGCCACCTGGATGGTCGACACGTCGGGCACGGCGTCGATCGGCAGCGTGCGCGCCGCGAACGCGCCGACCCCAAGCAGCGTGACTAGGAGCACAGCCATCAGGCCTTTGAAGCGAATGGATTGCTCGACGATGCTGGACAACATGGCTAGCGAAAGATCTCCGACTTGAGAGCAAATACGCCGCCGACGGCCACGCGCTCGTCGGCAGACAAACCCGAATTCACCTCGACGTGCGTGCCGTCTTGACTGCCGAGTTGCACCACGCGCGGCTCGACGGTGAGGTCTGGGCCGGCGACGAACACCGTGGCCTTGCCATCCACACTGGTCACGGCGTCGCGCGGCAACACGAGCCTGGGTAGCGCGGGCGCCGAGGTGTGGATGCGCGCGAGCACCGACTGCCCAGGCCGCAGCGGCGCAGGTGGCTGCTCGATCACCACTCGGACTTGCGCGGTGCGCGTTGCAACATCGATCACCTCGGCGACGTAACCGACCTTGCCTCGCACCAGTGGCTCTGCCGCGCCCGGCGCCAAGATGTCGACGCTGTCGCCGACGCGGATGGCCGCCAGATCCCGCTCGTACACTGCAAGCTGCAGCCACAGGCGGCGCAGATCCGCGACGCGAAAGGCGGTGAGCGTGGGCTCCACGAATTGTCCGCGCGAGAGGTGACGCTCGACCACCTTGCCGGCGATGGGGCTGGTCAACCGCAACACGCCGGCCTCCCCTTGCGTGCTGCCACCCATCGCCTTCACGCGTTGCTCGGCGGCGGTCAGGTCGGCCCTGGCGGACGCAGCCACGGCCTTGGCGACCTCGGCTTCGCGGTGCGACGAGATCCTGGCTTCGGAGAGCTCACGCTCGCGCGTCTCGTTGGCGGCGGCCGCTTCGTAGTGAGCGCGCGCGGAGATCACCGTCGCCTGCGCCTCACCCAGCTCTGCACTCTCGATCTCCGCGAGCATCTCGCCCGCTGCCACTGTGTCGCCCTCGAGCTTGTGCACGTCGTGCACGCGCCCGGCGATGCGTGCGCCGATGGCCGCGACGCGACCAGGGTCGAAGCCCACCGTGCCTGTGACATGCACGACCGGCGAGAGCGAACGTGCCTCGGGCGCCGCGAACACGAGCCCTGCACGCTGCGCGAACGCCGCGGAATAGCGGATCCATTTCCCATCGAGAAACGGCACATCGCGCGCCGCGCCGGCTGTTTCTTTGGCTGGCTCCGAGTGTCCGTGCCAGAGCAGCCACGCCGCCAGCACGCTCACCAGCGGCACAACCCAGCGCAGCCAGATGCCCACGCGCGAGCGCAGGCCACCACTTTGTACCGTCGGCGCCTGCATCGGCGCCGACACGAGCTCTTCCGCTTGTTCGTTCACGGGACCTGACCTCCTACTGCCTGCTCCACCGCGATGCGCTGTGCCCAGGCTGCTGCAAGCGCGTCCAGGCGCTCGGCCCGCACGCGCACCAAGTCGCGCGCCGCCACTGCGACGCGAAACCAATCGAAGCGACCGGCACTGAACCCGGCCTCTGCCAGCTGAAACGAGCGCTGGGCCGCCGGCAACGCTGCGTTGCTGAGCATCTCCAGCTCCGCGCGGCGCAGCTCGTACGACTGCCAGGCCGCGACCACCCCGCGCTCGATGCGATGCTCGCTCAGCACGCGCCAGCCCGCCTCGGCCTGCTGCGCGCGCGCATTCACCGCCAGCGGGCCCTGGTTGCGTTGCGCGAACGGAAGCTCCACCGAGACGCCGAAGATGGCGAAGCTGTGCGAGGCCGGCGCTGAGTCGATGCCACCGTACAGCCCCACGCGCGGAGTCTTCTCGCGCTCCAGGCGCTCACGCGTGGCCTCGAGCGCACGCAAGCGCGCATCCGAGGCCGCGGTCAACGGGTGAGCGCGCCGCGCACGTTCCACGTAGCGATCCACTTGCGCGAGCGCGGGTGGATCTTCGACCAGCGTCGTGAGCGCTAGCGCCTGTCGTGCGTCGAGATCCAGCGCGTCGCGCAGCGCCATGAGCCGCTCGTCGTGCTCGCGCACGGCGGCCTGCCCCGCCACTTCGATCTGCGCCAGCTCCAACTGCGCCGACGTCAGCTCCAGGTCGGACGCCGCACCCATCTCGACGCGTTTCTTCGCCGCCGCCAGCACCCGCTGCGCAAGCTCCGCCGCCGAGTGCGCATGCTCGATGCGTAGCTGCGAGATCTGCGCCTGCAGGTACGCGGCCCAGACCCGCAGCCGCGCGTGCATGCGCTCGAGCTCCCCTTCCGCGCGCGCCACGGCTACGCCCTTGTTCGCTTCGCGCACCCGCGCCGCGGGTGCGCCGCCGACCTCGAAGAGCAGATCGAGCATCGCGCCGTAGCCCGCGTCTTTCGCCCAGCCGCTGTCCGCTGGCGAGCGCACGTCCGCCGAGATGCGCGGGTTCTGCGGCATGACCACGCCGGCCCCCGTGCGCTGCGCCTCGGCCTTGCGCACCGCATGCCCCGCCATCACCAGCTCAGGCGCGTGCTCCTCGGCACGGTCCAAGGCGTCGGCGAGCGACAGCTGCAGCGCCGTGCTCTGCGCCGCACACGGCACAGCCCAGGCACCCAGATCGAACGCAAGCACCACTAGACCACGGCCACACCACCGCCAACCACAATGCAAAACCACAGTCGCCTCCGCTGTCCACACGCAGGAACGTCCGGAGATCGAAACCGCGCGCTCGCGCTAGCGAGCGTGGGCAGGTTCCGACCGCTACGTAGCTGTGTCAGCCGCGAGGGGGGCGTTCGAGGCCGTGCTGCAAGTCGAGCGAACGGGGGTGCTGCTGCGAGAGCTGCGGGCACGCCGCGTCTGCCAGGCTTGCCAGAGCGTATGCGCTGCGATCGACCGCGGACTCTTGCGCGTCGTCGTCTTCGTGATCGTCTTCGAGCTCGTCTTCGGCGTCGGAGAAGCCGTCGCTACGGGACTGTTCGTCTGACTGCGGCAAGCTGGCCGAGGCCGCACTTGGATCGGCTGGGTCCGAGGGCCTCTGTGCGGCGCTCGCAGCCTGCAGCCACGTGCCGCCCGCCAGCTGCCAGGCCGCGCCTGGCGCAATCACGTTGTGCCCGGCGGAGATGAGCGCCAGCAGGCCGACAAAGCCTACGAGGCTTGCCAGCGGCGGAACAGCCATGAGGCGCAGGGAACGCATCCAGCTCAGATACGTGCTGTCCGGGCCGGGGCTTGTCAAGGCGCGAGGCAAGTTGCCCGCGAGTTGCGCCGCACCAACTGACGGATTCGACCCCGTCCAACGCTTTTTGGTCTTCCGCCGCAACACCGCGAAGCACGGAAGACGCGAGCGAATGCGGCACGAACGCGCCGGCCGACGGCACGCTAGACGAAAGCTGTTCGAGAAGGCGTGGACGAGCCTCAACGAGGCCAGCGGTCACGGTCGGCAGAAGCCAGCGCCATGCAGTTGCGCCTGGGCCATGCACGTTTGCGAGCGGTCCGTGCATGCTCACCGAAACCTGGCTGTGCTAGCATTGTGCCAGCATGTCCAAGACCGCCGCAACCCTCACCATCCGGAACGTTCCACTCCGCGTCGTCCGTACTCTCAAATCCATCGCAAAACGTCGCCACCGCTCGATGGAACAGGAAGTTCGTGATCTTCTTGAGGAATACGTTGGCGAGCGCTCCGCCGTGTTGAAACAGATCGAGGCTTCTTGGGAGTCGCAGTCTCGGCGGCCATCGGCTGCCGAGATCGAGAAGTGGATCGCGGCGGGAAAGCCGTGAAAGCCATCGTCGATACGAACGTGATCGCCTACTTCCTGTTGGGAACCCCGAAGTTCGTAACGGAGGCGCGCTCGTTCTGGGACCAAGCTGACGAGTTGCTCGCCCCCTCGATCTGGGAGGCCGAGATAGCCAACGTGATCTGGATGGCTGCGCGATCAAACGTGATCACCAAAGACGAAGCGACTGCGAAGTTGGTCCTTGCCGGGCGGCTTGGCGTTCACTCGGTCAACAACCGAACGCTATGGCACGGCGCGCTCACACGCGCACTGGCGTCGGGCGTTGCGGTCTACGACACGCTCTACGTGGAGCTGGCCGAGCGCGAGGGCGTGCCGATGGTGACCTTCGATGAGAAGGTCCTGAAGACCTATCCGGCGATCGCGAAACGGCCCCGCGACGTAGCGTGAAGCGCCTCCGTCTCGCCGTCCGCCCAACGGGATTGGGCTTCAGCTGCAAAGGCGCCCTGCGCGAACTCGATTCGCTTCTGTCGCGTTCGTTCGTTCTAGTTAGGTGCCATCTCGGCTATCGCCCGAGGATGAGATCGAGCCCGGCGAACACCAGCTCTACGTGGCGCCGTTGCAGTTTTCCCGCACGCTCTGTCAACATGTCTTTGTCGACCGTGACAATTTGCGAAACATTTGCAACCGAGTCCTTCGGTAGCCCGGTCGCCTTCGCTTTCAGTACCACGTTGCCGGGCGCCTCACTCCACTTGAGATTGCTCGTGAGTGGCACACAAGTCGTGGTCGCTATGCGACTCTGATTGAGCGAGTCGCCCTGCACGATCAGCACGGGCCTGCGAAAACCGGGCTCCGATCCGACAGGCTCGCTCAAGTCCGCCCACCAAACTTCGCCCTGCGAGATCACCATTCGGTCCTCTCGAGGATCCTGCGCGCAGCGCGCCGGCGCAGTCCGGCTGGGGTCGTCCCGACCTCGTCGACCACGCGATTCATCGCGTCGGTGATCTGGTCCGGCGCATGACGCGACAGAAATTCTTTGAGCGCGCGACTGTAAAGATGGCTACGCGACGTCTTGAGGTGGCGCGCCAACCGGTCCGCTTCCTCGAAGACCTCGTCCGGAATGGATACCGCCGCTTTCATACCCGGAGTATGACCGCGAACTGCCGCACGGTCAAGCCCTCCGAATCTCGCTCTTTGCCTCGTCCGGGAACGCTCTTACGGCGACGCCTCACTGTGGCTGCGCGCTCGCCCGGAGAACGAGTCGCGGCCTTCCGTCGTCTGACGTTCATCTTCCTGACGTTTGAGACTGTCCCGCATCTTGGCGACACGTTGCTCACACTTTGCCCGTGCGGCGTCCGCTTGTGTCGGCCCCAGCGATTCCGCTCGCTTCACCTCGGCGTCGCAGTTGAGCGTGGCACACCCGGTGCCGAGGGCGATCATCGACGCGCACGTGATGAGCGCAAGCGCTGCGCTCCGGCAACGGTTCTTCGTGCCGACCCGGAGCGCTCGCGGGACTCGCTGTCGAATCTTGTCGTTCATGTTCGCAACCGCGAATGGTATCCGACAACGGACCGCGACTGAACCCGGCGCGCGCACAGGGCCTGCGCCCGCACGGCTGTCACCAAAGCACCGAGGCTCGGATTGAAGGCGCGAGTCTCGTCCTCTCTGTCGCCCTAACGGATTTGTGTTTCAGCTGCGAAGGCCCGCTCGCGGCGCGTCAGGTCGCGCGGCGCGCGGAGCTTGCATGCGAGCAAAGACTTCACCGCGTGGGCGGAGCGGAACGTGTCGGCGCGTTTGAGACAGTGATCATGTGAAACCCATGGAGCGTTCGCCACTGTTGGCGGACCGTCGGTCGCGTTACTTCAAGCGCCCGCCCAGCGCGATCGCGGCGTTCGCCATCATCGCGCTCTCGCGCAGCAGGCGAAGTGCCGCATTGCGGTCACTGGATTGCGGCGCGTTCGCGAGGATGATCTCGGCAAAGCGTTTGGCTCCTGCGTGGACCTTCTCGTGCTGCGCGACTTGCTCGGGGGTGGCGTCGTGGTGCGCGAAGACGTAGTCGGGATCGAAGTCGGGATGATTCATTCCAGGTTTCCTCTCGGTCTGGGCGCGTGCAGCGCGCGTGTCCGCTCGGAGTGATATCACCTCTTGGCGCAGCTGCGGGACTGGATCGCGCTCGCTTGGGCGTTGCCACGCAAGCTGCCTGAACACCTGCACCTCAGGGAGCGGGTGCGAGCGTTGCAGCGGACGGCGGCGGAGGCGACGCCCCGGTCGGTGCTGGCTGCGGCTGGGCCGACGCGTCGGTTCCGGTCGACGGCACCGTTACCGAAGGCGCAGGCCCGACGCTCGCGGGCACGGGCTCCACACACTGACCGTGCTCGCACACGCGGTCGCCTTTGCACTGCGTATCCACGACGCAACCGGGCAGCGGTGCAGCCGGCGCTCCTATGAAGGCGGCGTTCGCGGGCGGCTGCGGTGGCTGCATCGATAGCTCCGCTTTCGCCCGGGCGCACTCGCTGGTGTTCGAATAGCCGTAGATGGCGGACGCAGTGAGCACGGCCGCGAGCCCGACGCCGATGGCGATGTCCGCCGTGCGCGAGATCGGGTAGTTCTCGTATGCCGAGTCGTGTGCGGCGATCGCCACACCGCTGCGCACCACCTCGAAGCCCGCGCCGAGCGTGTCGAGCACCGGCGCTGCCTTTCCGGACGTGCAGTCGAAGTACCCCATCTGGGCGTGGTGCGCCGGCACGTGCTCTACGAACGCGTAGGAACAGCCCGGGACCACGAGCAGGCATGACATCCGTGTGACGATGTGATTGACCAAGCGCATGCGAAAACTCCGAGGTTGGTGTGCCGAGCATCGTGACAGTTTCAGTCGTACGCAAGCCCAATTAGCTCGGATCTCAATGCGACGAAACGGTGCTAGGTTCCGCGCATGAACACCGTCTCGTCGATGTCGCTCACGGCGCTGCTGGTTCTTCTACTGGGTACCATGCCGGCTTGCGCGCTCTTGGGTCCAGGCGCCGACAGTAGTAGTGGCACCAAGAGCGCGCACAGCGGCACGGTGTCCAGCAGCAATTTCTGGGCCGACGCCGGCGCGTCGCGCGACGTCGGCGCGACGCTCGGCGATGGCGCGGTCGGCGTCAGCTGCGACTATCATGCAAGCATGTGGAGCGTGGCCAGCCCGCTCACGCTCTCGGTGGGCGAGGTGCCGTTCGACAGCGTCGAGTACGGAACGCTCACGCTCGGTAGTGGCGGTTGCCTGAAGAAGGTCGTGCTCAGCGTGACGCTCGGCAATGACTACAACTGCTCGCTGCACGTCACGGCCGGGCCGTACGTCGACGCGCAGGGCCGGCTCATCGTCTCGGCGCTGGACATGATGGCAGGCAGCGTGTGCCCGGGCTTCCCGGCAGCGTTCCACGGCACGTACTTGGTGGCGCTCGACCAAGCTAGCTCGGGAGCGGTGAGCCAGGCGAGCGGCACGCTCGCGTGGCAGGGTGAGAGCTGCGCGACCCCGGGCGGTGGCCTCGACGAGCACTGCTTCACCGGCACCTTCGAGCTCGTGCTCCACGGCTCGACTGTCGACCTCTACAGCGGCACGCAGTACGCCCCGCCAGGCTCGGCTGCTGACGCAGGCAAGGTGGCACCGGGCACGCTCGATCTCGAAGGCGCACGCATGCAGTTCCACACCGCGAGCTGCGACTTCGTCAGCAGCGGCGAGTTGTGCCCGAAGGTGGTTACGCAGTAGGCGTCTGACGACCTGCAGCAGCGGCTGATCGATGCGTTCTTTCTGGACGACGCGCAGGGACTCGCTCGCGCTCGTCGTCGCGCTCGAACGCCTGGGTCGTGCGCCGCTGCTGCAGCTCGCGGCGCTGCTGCTCTCGCTGTGCGCGTGGCTAGCCGCATACCTGCCGCGAGAGCTCGGCCTGCGTCGCGAGCCGCACTGCGTGCTCATCACGCGGATCGCGCTGCTTTCGGCATCGCTGCTGTCGTGCGCGTACGCACTCG
>DASVHQ010000006.1:0-1942 GCA_036382515.1 Polyangiales bacterium
TTCCAAGTCACGCAGGACATGCTGAACCCGATGTTGAACCTCTGCCCCGGCGCGCAGAGCCTCAGTTACATCGGCGGCGGTTCGGGTAACGGCGAGAACGCCATGCTCGCGACCCCCGCCACCAAGAACGTCTACGTGGCGCCCATGTCGCGTCCTCTCAAGGTCGGCGCCACCACCACCTGCCCGGCGAGCGCGCAAGGCGTTGTCGTCGGTCTCGACGGCTTGTCGATCGTTCGCCGCAACGGCACCACGGTGAACTGCAACACGGCGGCCTACAGCAACACCATCACCCTCAGCGATGGCAGCAGCTACACCTTCAAGGACTTCCGCGACGTGCTGCGCGTCGTCTACGGCGGCTTCGATCACAGCTCCGAAGCGACCATCGCCTCGTGCTTCACCGGCGAGCCCGGCCGCTCGGTGATCGGCACGCAGAACTGCAACAGCATCGTGCGCCAGAGCATCGTGAACAACTGGGGCAACCTCTTCCAGGACTCCACCTGCGCCGCCGGTGAGACCTGCACGGCGCTCAAGCACGCCTTCCGCCGCGGCGACCAGTCGGGCACCACCGACGCCTTCCTCACGCTGCTCGGCCTGCCGAAGATCGGCCGGATCCAGCCGAGCCCGACCACGGACAAGCCGTTCTGCAACGGCAACGATCTCGACGACAAGGATCCGATCCGTCGCAGCTGCACGGGCACCGGCGCCGGCACCTCGGGTGGCGAGCAGGTGTGTCAGGCGCGCGAAGCTGCAGCGATGGCCTACCCCGCGAGCAACACCACCCCGCTGGGCCCGCCCTCCACGCCCTGGGAGCCCGCCGTCAACAACACCGGCGATCTCGGCGTCGTGCTCGACATCAACGTTCCCGAAGGCGTCGCCTCGGCCATCTCGCACAACGTGAACACCTGCAACTTCGGTGCGTTCGACCTCGTGCACATGCCGTCGTCGTTCCAGCTGGCCGGCACGCGCTGCCCGAACGGCACGCCGCAAGTCTTGCTGAAGTGCCTCTACCCCAAGGACCTCGCGGGCAACTACGGCTGCTTGAACAGCTCCGTGAACGTTCCGACGATCGGCGAGCTCAAGAAGATCGACGGTCGCGTCTACAACCTCTACCTGCGCCAAGGCAACAACCCCGACGACAACATCGTCAAGGACAAGAACAACGTGCTCATGACGGGTTCGTTCTACCGTCTGCACGAGACCAAGGTCATGCCCGGTGGCGGCGTGCCCTGCACCTGGACGGACTCGACCGCCCAGATCGGTTGCTTGGTGCAAGCGAGCCCCTGCAGCATCGGCTTCGCCGGTCGCGAAGCGGCTGACGACCCCACGATCGGCAACAACGACGTGCGCTCGCTGGCTCTCGGCAGCGCGGACGGCACGACGACCGTGCTGCCCACCGACGCTGCTGTCCAACAGCTGCTGTCCACGGCCGAGGTCTACCCGACCTGCACGGCGGGCGGCCCGCTCTCGACCCGTTACCCCCTCGCGCGTCGTTTGTTCCTGAACTCGATCGTTGGCTTCAACAGCGCGTCGGTTCCGAACGACCAGTTCGCCCTCTACCAGTGCGAGGCGGATCGCACGAAGATGGACCAAGCGATCGACCTCGAGCACTTCATCAAGCTGCCGCAACCGGCTGGCTTGAGTGTCGCCACCTGCTCGGTCGCGACCAGCGCAGCGGACAAGGCGCTCTGCGCCAGCCCGGTCGTGTCGCAGCCCTGTCTGTAACCTGACCTGACGCGCGCCACGATCGCGCTGACGTGATCGTGGTGACTCCTGGACGGGGCGGCCTCGCAAGAGCGCCGCCCCGTTCGCTTTCTTCCGCCTTTTGCGCGCGAGCTGCCGGCGCAGGTTTGCTGCCCGTTTGCTCCGCGCACGCCACTCAACCGTCACAAGCTCCGCACACGATGCGCGCGAGTGGCGCTGACGCATAGGCGCGAGCCGGCGC
>DASVHQ010000007.1:0-2367 GCA_036382515.1 Polyangiales bacterium
CCGATGGCTGCGGGCTGCCGAGCAGGCGCTGTAGTAGCCCGTCGCGGCTGCCGAGCAGGCCCGCCTGGCGGATATCGAATTCATTCGACCAACGCGCCGAGCCGTGCAGGTAGGGGTTGGCTCGGACCAGGGCGAGCTTCACCGCGACCAGAGACATCATGCCTACCGCGGTCGCGAGCAGACCGGCGTTCGCCGCGGCACGAAACGCGCTCGGATACAGGCTTCCCCAGCGAGCCGCCCAGGCGACGATCGCCCAAGGCGGGTACAGACGTCCGAAGCAGCAACCGAGCGCCGGCTGATACGCGAAGTCACGGGCGCACAGCTGCGTCGCCACCTGCGAGCTCGCCAGCAGGATCAGGACGAAGAGCAGCGCGAAGACGCGCCGGTGCGGGTCTCGGCCCTCGCGGACCTGCGGGCCGACGGAGTTATCGAACGTGCGCGGGCTCTGGACGGCGCTCATGAGGGTTCCCGGTCCGCACTATGCCATGGTTCTCCAGCATGGCAACCGAATACGCGATGCGGTACAAACATAGCAACATGGTCCCGCCCGCCTTCGATCCCCGTCCGTGCCTGCCACGGCCAGCCGTCCTGTTCGCCGGCCATCTCTCCCCCATGGCGTTGCCGGCAGTGTTCGATCCGGCTCGTTCTCGCGGGACCACCCAGAGCGTCGCGCCTCGGACCTTGCGGCCGTTGTCAGGTGAGAAGCCTCTGCTTTCACGGTTTCCCAGAGGGAGCCCTCCGAGAAAGCGGCTTCTCATCCGAGGAGCGACGCGTGGCCCGCGCATGGGCGAACGAGCCGGAACGACACCGGCTCAACCAAGGAGAGAAACGATGACCGACAAGAACAAGAACATGAAGAAGATCGTGGCCGCGGTGGAACGTGGCGAAGGCGAGAGCAAGAAGAGCTACTGGACCCGCATCGGAGTTGCGTTTGAGAACCGTGATGGTTCCTTCAACCTGCGATTCGACTTCTTCCCCTCGCGCCTGGAGCACACCACGATCCAGCTCCGTGACTTCGACGCCAAGGAGGAGTGAGCCGATGCCCCGACCGGGCGCGGCCGCGCGCCCGGTCCTCGGCGCGGGGCAATGCATCTGCCGACACCAGGAACACAACGCCTCGACAGAGAAGCGCCTTAGGCTCGCATCAGGATTCGAAACCCGGCCTGCTCGAAGTGGTGATCCGGCGTGGCCGCTTCTCGGATGCCATGGTCGAGCATGGCCTCCATGCTGAGGCAGTCGGTCAAGCTCCACGCCTTGTCCATGTGCGCACCGTAGCGAGCCTCCGCGCGATCGACCAGCGTGGGAACCAAGCGCAGCACGGTCCAGCCTTGGGTAGATCGGATTTGCCGGATCGAAGTGATGGCAAGCGAACGCAAAGGGCTGCGCGCAAAGAAGTTCGCGAATTCGATCAGAACACCGTCTGTCGTCAACAGGATCCTGCCGTCCTTCGCCCATGCCCGCGCCAAGGCTGTGGCCTGACCGTGAAGCGCGTCGCGTCGGTTGATGAGCGCGACCAAGTACCCGGTGTCTACGAACGACGACCTATCAGCCATGGCCCACGTCAGCGTTCAGGTACTCGTCCACGTTTTGGCTGCCATCGCTGCGCTCGTCGTCGCCGGCCTGCTCCGCAAGCGACGACAACAATGAACCAGCGTTCTCCCGCCGACCCGTGTTGCCGAGAGCGTCCGCGTCGGGAATAACGCGATGAATTTTCACTTCCACGGCGTCTCCCGCGCCGATGTGTGCGGCCGCTACCGGCACGGCAAACTCGTTGTCGTACGTCAGGTATGAGAGCAGGTGGTTCCAACGGCCCCGCCCCTTGGGCCGGATCGAATAGAGCACGATGTGATTGTTGACGCGCCGCGCCAAACGCAGCGTGCGCTGCACGTCCGCGGGAATGGCGATCAGCCGATTCTTCGTGCGCTGCACTTTGGCCTCGAAGACCGCCAACGTGGTCGATAGATGGGGGTTCGACATGCCACCAGCCTGGGTGGCGCAGGCCAGCTTGTCAAGTCGGCACTGTTGACTGGACAAGCAGAGGTGGCCCGCGTCGTGTGCCGGTTGGCGTATTCGGGGATCACGCCAAGGAGCAGTGAGCGGACGGCTGACCTGGAGCGGTTTTCCGCGCCCGTTCTGCCGGCGACCTCGGAAACCGGGGAGATTCCCGGTTTGACAAATCACCGCCAGAGACTGAAATTGAGCATTGGTATGGACTGGCTGCACAATCAGGACGCTCGCGCCGTGTGGGAAGCCTGGCAGGCCCGAAAACAGGCCTCCCATGAAGCGGATCAGTGCGCGCTTGCCTCGGGCGAGAAGACGCGCGAGCAGCTCGATCGCGAGAACAGCGCCGTGCCCGACGACGTCGCG
>DASVHQ010000008.1:0-40189 GCA_036382515.1 Polyangiales bacterium
ACTTCGACCACGGGCTCCGCCCAGACCTCTCTGTAAAGTTCGTGGCGACTGATCGGTATCCGGACATTTTGCGGGACCGGAGACGCGCTGCGAGGCGAACGCACACATGTGACATGAGTTCGCTGAGACGGCACCGGAGCACGAGCGACAAGGTGCTCGACGGGCCGGGTCGGCGAGGGAATGCTCAACGGTATGCCACCCTCGATAGAGTTCACCCGTCAGCAGTTCTACGACCTCATGTGGACCAAGCCAATGCGCACCCTGGCGACGGAGCACGGTGTGTCGGCTGCGGGTTTGTCGAAGGTGTGTTCGCGGCACCAGATCCCCCGGCCCAGCAGCGGCTATTGGACGCAGCTGGCGCTGGGCAAGGCGCCACCTCGTCCCTGCCTTCCAGATGCCGACACCGACGACCGAGTGCTCGTCGATCGGGAGCCGTCGCGGCGCTCGTCAACCGCCGCAGCGTCCGACGACACCCCGCGCCTGACGGTTTCCACCGTTCTCCACAAGCCGCACGCAATCATCCGGCAGCTTGACCCAAGGCTGAAGGAGCACGGGTACCTGCACCAGGGCATGCTGGTCGTACGCGGAGTGAACGGCGCGACCGTTCGAGTGGGGCCGCCGAGCAAGGCGCGCGCGCTGCGCTTGCTCGACGCTCTCTGCAAGGCGCTCGAAGCCCGAGGGCACGCAGTCAGCTTGACCGGCAACCAGTACCGCCACTATCTGAGCGCAGACGTTGGCGGCGAGGCGGTGAAGTTCAGTTTGACCGAGAACGCGAAGCAGCGGCCTCACGTTCTGACCGCGAAGGAGTTGGAGGACCAGAGACGTTGGGGGCACTCCTACTCCCCCAAACACGACTACGCGCCGTCTGGACAGCTGACCCTGCACGTGGACACTTTCTATCGTTCGGCTCTGCGTGGCTCGTGGTCAGACGGTGTACGGCGCCGCTTGGAGGACCTGCTGGGCGAGGTTGTCGTCGCGATCGAGGCTCAGGGTGAAGCCTTGCGCCTCCGCCAGATCGAGCAGCGGCAGGCCGCCGAGCTGGCTGCAGAGAGGCGACGCCAAGAAGCGGTGGAGCAGCGCGCCCGGGAGTATCAAGAGGCTCTCGGCAGTGACCTGCTAACTATGGCCGCCCACTGGAACGAGGCCGAGCAGGTGCGGGCGTTCGTCGCCGCCGTCGAACGTCGGGTCCGGGACGACGGCCTGCTCGATGCAGCGGCCGACTGGCTCGACTGGGCGAGGGCGTTCGCTCGCTCGCGCGACCCACTCACGCATCCGGAGAAGATCGCCAAGCGGCTCACTCGGGATGACCGTCGTGGCTGACCAGGGCGTGTCGTCCGATGGCTCGTTGCCACTGCCGCACTCCCGGCCGCCGCCTCTCGGCCGTGCACGGCCACCCGTGGAGGCAGCCGCACCGCTTCGGGCACTGTCGAACACTGCCGTCCCGACATGAAGCCGGGCAAATAGTACCAGCATCCGTACCAGCGGCCTTCTTCGCTCGCCGCGCCGAGTAACCTAAGCGCTTGTAATCGTTAGTGGAGCCAGACGGGATCGAACCGTCGACCTCCGCACTGCCAGTGCGGCGCTCTCCCAGCTGAGCTATGACCCCGGGAACTTTAGGGGTGGGCCTATACAACGAACTGCGCGCGGCTTCAACGGAATCGTTGCCCGGGCGAGCAGGGCGGGCCTGTGGTCTGTCGGATTTTGGACGGCCTCGGGGTTCGGTCGCAGCCTCCGGGGGATGGGCTTTGTCGCAGGAGGGCGCTGGCGCGCAGGTTGGGTGAGCTGGCTGCTGGCCTGCGGGTGCGTGCTCGGCTGCGGGCGACCCCGGGATGCGAGCTTGATTGACGTGAGCGGCGTCGGGCCGGGCTTGCTGGAGCGGGGCGATCAGCTGCGGGTGCTGGGCGCGGGGTTTCCTGCGGGGCACGCGGGCACGCTGGAGCTCCAGGGAATGGTGCACTCACCGGCGGCTGCACCGTCGAGCCTGCGCGTTGCGCTCGTGGCTCAGGTGGTCGCGGCCGATCGTGTGGAGGTGTCGCTTGGCCAGGCGGCGGCGCAGCGGCTGCCCGTGCACGGCAGCTTCGATGGCTCGCTGACGCTGCGCTTTGCGGGCGCGCAGGGTGACACCCAGGTGGTGGGTCGCCTGCCTTCGGTGCACCTCGACTGGGTAGGGGCGCTGCCCATCACGCAGGAACGAGAGTTGCGTGCACGTGCGCTGCAGTGGCTGCAGCGTGCGGGGATCGCGCCGCTCGACACGGACAGCGCGCGCGACGGGGTCGTGATCGCGCAGGTCCAGCAGGACGGGCCGGCGCAGCGCGCAGGGTTTGCGGTGGGCGACCTGCTGCAGAGCGCGGCGGGTGTGCGCGTGCACTCGCTCCTGGATCTGGCGCCGGTGCCGGACGCCCACAACGTGGCGTTGCAGGTGTCGCGCGGCGGGCAGTCGCTGCAGCTGGTGCTCGATGCAAGCGCCGCCGTGGTGAACGCGGCCGTGCTGCCCGCGCGCGAGCAGCAGCTCGTGCTGCTGCTGGTTGCGTGCGTCGTGTGCGGACTGTTCCTCGGTCCATTCACCTCTCCCAGCACGTGGCTTGCGCGCTGGCGTTCTCGCTACCGCATGCTGGGCGCGCGGCCCGCGGTGTTCGGCGAGCTCGCGGGCGCGGCCGGCGCGCAGCACAGCGTCGTGGCGCGGCTGCAGGCCGCCGCCGTGCCCGTCGTGTGCAGCGTGCTCGCGTTCGCCTTCGCTCTACTGGGCGCAAGCGCCCGCGCGCAGGTCGATGCGGCGAGCCTGCTCCTCGGCTACTTCGCGCTCGTGGCGGTGGCGTACGTTCGGCAGCCGCGTCGCTTGCTCGTGCTCGGCGCGCACGCCGGGATGTTGGCTTTGGTGGTTGCGTGCGTGGCGGTGACTGCCGGCACGCGCACGCTCGCGAGCCTCGTGGCCGCGCAGGGCGCGTATCCGTGGACCTTCAGCGTGTTCACCAGGCCGCAGCTTTCGCTGGGGTTTGTGCTCTTTTTGGCGCATGGCGCGCGCTTGCTGGCTGGGCTCTCGAGCACGCGGCGCTCGAGCGCGGCGCTGGCGCTCGACGTGAGCGGGCGCTGCTTGCTCGCCAGCAGCGCGGCTGCGCTCTTTCTGGGTGGCTGGAACGTGCCGTACCTCGGGGTCTCCGCGTTCGCTAGCAGCGTGCTCGGCGGCGTCTTGTTCGTCGCGAAGACATGGCTCGCGGCGTGGTTGCTCGGCCTTTCGCGTGCGCTTGCGCTCGGTGGGTTGCGGCGCGCGTGGCGCGCGTGGGTGGCGAGCTTCGCGATGCTGCTTGGCACTGCGGCGTGGCTCTTGTTTCCGCCGAGCGAAGCCCTCGAGCGTGGGCTTGGGCCAGCGCTCTTTGCGATCTTCGCGTGCACCGCGCTGATCGCCGTGCTGCAGGTGGAGCGCGCGGCTGGGCGCCTGGGCCAGCAGCCCAGTCATCCGGCGCCGTTTGCGTGAGTGAACGCCGCGCGCGCTACGAGCGCGGTTGGTTTTCGGCGAGCGCTGCGAGGAAACGTTGTAAGCGCTGCGACTGTGCGCCCGGCAGCGGGCTGAAGCGCAGCCCGAGCATGCAGGCGCCGTGATCGGTGGGCGCGGCCCACATCACCTGGGCCTGCGCGGTGACCGACTCTTCGTTCGCGGACTCGATGCCGTCTTCGGTGAGGATCAGCGTGATCGCGAGCTTGGCGCCTTCATCGAGCGGCTCATCGAGCAGCACGGATACGCCAGCGATCGAGACGTCGCGTGTCTCGCCTTCGTAGACTTGACCGTCGACCTCGACTTCGGCGGCTACCGCGGCGTCGAAGCGCTTGTGTTGGCGGCGGTTTTCCATGCAGAACGACGGGCCACCATCATGCGCTGGAAGGCCCCGTTCGTAAAGGCATCGAGCAGCGCCTCGGCCTCGCCGATGCGCACCTCGTGGTCGATGTCGGTGCTGCCGCGCAGGTCACGTTCGAGCAGCAAGCGCTTGCGCAAGAAGTACAGGCGCACCACGTCGCGCACGACCGACAGGCGCGCGCGACGGTCCCAGCGCGCTTCACGTGCGATGCCGATCTCCTCCGGCGCGAAGAGCAACCGCCCCAGCTCCAGGCGCAGCGTGGCCTCGAGCACGAGGCTGTCGTCGGTCTTGAGCTGCACGGCGTCGATGCTGCTCTGGGCGGCGGTGCGTAGATCGATGCCCTGACCGCGTCGCGCGCCCAGCTCCAAGGTGGGGACGAGGCCGCGCAGCCGCGCACGTCGCGTGAGCGACGCGAAGCGCTGTGGGTCGCCGGCCGCCACGCGCAGCGCGGCCTGCACCACCTCGTTCACACTCGGCTCCTGGGCGTAGCGAGCCAGCAGCGCGCGCAGCGTTTCGGCGCGCGTGGCGCGCGTGCTCGCCGCGTCGGTGTGGCTCGGCGGCTCCGTGGCGGAATCAGGCGCGGCGAGCTCGTCGCCGGTGGCTGGGTTCAGCATGAGCTCTTCGCTGCTGCCGCTGTCGGCGGCCGCAGCGGCTTCTTGCGCGCGGCCGGTGCACGGCACGAGCGGGCACGTGAGACCAAAGAGACAAGCCAGACAAGCCAGACAAGCGGGAACGCGGTGCATCAGCCACCTCCGGCGAGTTGGGCAAGAGCGACGTCCCCGGCCGCTTGCTCCCAGCGGCAGAGCGCTTGCGCTGTGCATGGCGTGGTCGTGCGCGATTCGGCCGCAGGCTCGTTGCTGACCTCGGCGACGGCCGGCACGAACGGCGCATGCAACGGGTCCTTGCCGAGCCGGAACGCAAGACCCGCGCTGAGCAGCCATTCCCATGCACGGGTGTCGGCCTGCTCGCTCGTGTGCTCGCGCTTGGTTGCCGCTGCGCGCAGCACCAGCGCAGGCAGTGCGTAGTGGGCGGTACAGCCCGTGCAAACGCACGCGCATAATACCCCGATCAGCAGAGCGGTCTTTGCCATGGCCAAGGCGTCTTCGGACGACGCGCCGGGCAGTTGCGTGGCGCGAGCGCTGATCTACGTGCGGATGTGCACGATCGAAACGAAGCGCTGCGCGTCGCGCAAGCCCACCGCGGCGAAACAGCGCGAGCCTTGATCGGCGAGCGTTGCGGTCCACTCGCCATCCGGTGCGATCGGGCCGTGCTCGGTGATCTCCGAGCGCACGACGCGCTCCTGGTCCGGGCGGATGCTGACGACTCGCACGGTCAGCTCGCCCGGGCTGCCGAGCAGGGCGCGCGCGCGGGCCTGCCCCTCGCGGCTGATGCTCCAGCGCAGACGCAGCGTGCCGGCCTCGTGCTTCACGCACTCGATGTGATCGGCGCTCGCGGGTAGCTCGTCGTGGAGCACGCTCGAGGGTTTCGGCAGCTCGCCGGCAGGGAAGCCGGGCGCGGTGTTCTGACGGAGTGCCTCGGCTTCTTGCAACAATGTGTTGTCGCTGCTGTTCTTGGTGATCAACTCCTCGTAGATCGCCAGCGCGCGTTCGCGGTGACCCTGGCCTGCCAGCAGCCGTGCCATCGAGTGCGTGCGGATCGGCTCTTCCACGAAGGTTCGCGTGACGGCTGAATCACCGGTGCTCGGCGGCGGTGCAGAGCTCGCGCGCGGTTGTGCGGCCGCCATGGCCTGCACTGCCGACGACACGGCGGGCGTGGCGGCTTTTGCGGTCAGCGGTGCGCTTGCTGCTGACGGCGGCGGGCGCGACGAGCGTGCGGCGGGCGTTGCGCCTTCGGGCGTGGGCGGTTTGTCGAAGACACGATGCGCCACGGCCGCGCTGGGCACCGGTTGTGCCTGCTGCACCGCGCGCGCAGGACTGTGCGCGGGCGCCGCCGCCCACGGCGGCTGCTTTGGGCGGCCTGGCAGCGCCAGCCGCGCACCCAGACGCGAGAGCGCATCCCACGGCCTGGGCAGCGCACCGACCGCGCTGCCGACGAGCGAACCGACCAGGCGGCGCGCGTCGCCCGCGCTGCGCACGGCGGCGTAGTCGTGGCGCACGATCAGGGCGACCAACTCGGTGCGCGAGCGGCGTTCGGGGTCGCGAATGCCGCGCTTGTTGGCTTCGCTCTCGAGCATCTGTCGGGTCCAAGCTTCGATGCGGGTCAGATCCACGATTCCAGCTCCTTCTCGCGCTTGGCCAGCAGCTCCGTTGCGCTGCCGCAGTCTCGCTCGATCTGTGCGCGTAGCTCGGGCAGACCCGAGAAACGCGCCTCGTCGCGCACACGCTGCACGAAGCCCACGCGCAAGGTCTTGCCGTAGAGATCGGCGTCGAAATCGAAGAGGTGCACTTCGAGGCTTCGTCCGGCGCCCACGGTGGGGCGCGTGCCGAGGTTTGCGACACCGAGCGCGAGCGGCGCGCGCGCTTGCCCGAGCACGCGCGCGACCACCGCGTACACGCCGTCGCACGGGCGCAGCACGGGCTCGGGATCGAGGTTCGCCGTGGGAAAGCCCAGGGTGCGTCCGCGTTGGTCCCCGCGCACCACTAGGCCCGTGATCTCGTGTAAGCGGCCCAGCATGCGTGCAGCCTGCGCCACATCGCCGTCGCCGAGGGCCTTGCGGATGGCGCTGGAGGAGACGCGCTCACCCTGCAGCAGCACCGGCGCTTCGATCAGCGTCGCGAAGCCGTGCTTGTGGCCGAGGCTCTGCAAGAGACTCACGTCGCCCGTGCGCTTGCAGCCGAAGCGAAAATCGGGACCGACGACCAGCGCGCGGGCGCCCTGCGCCAGCAGCGACAAGATGAAGGCCTCGGGCGAGAGTGCGGCGAAGTCGTGGGTGAAGCGCTGGACGATCACGGAGTCGGCGCCGACGCCGCGCAAGAGCTCGGCCCGGCGCGGCTGCAGCGTGAGCACGGTGGGCGCGCGTGCCGGCTCGAGTAGCGCGGCGGGGTGTGGGTCGAAGGTCAGCGCGCGGGTCGACAGGCCATGCCGGCTCGCGTAGGCGCGCGCGCTACGCAGCAGCGCCTGATGACCCAGGTGGACGCCGTCGTGGTTACCGGGCGCGATCACCGAAGGCATGGCCGCGGCTTCTTCGACTTGACCGTGTGCGCCCTGCATCGTCAGATGGCGCGGATTATGGCTCGCGTGGGCAGGGGGTCAAAGGGGGCGCACGGCTCGCCGGTGGATTTCGCGAGCCGGGTGGTCGTTCCGTGACCCGCCGCAAGGGGCGAGTTGACCTCGGGTCCAGCGGTCAGGCATCGTTCTGCTTTCCGGAGGTCGGGACGGTGGCAGGGGCGAAGCGCAGCGCGGAAGACGAGCTCGGCAAGCTCTCGTTCGAGGAGATCCTGCAGCGGCTTTCCACCGTCGTGGAGCAGCTCGAAGACGGGGAAATCCCGCTCGAGCAGGCGCTGCGCACCTTCGAGCAAGGCATCGCGCTCTCGCGCGCGGGCGGCAAGCGCCTGGACGAGGCCGAGCGGCGCATCGAAGTGCTACTGCGCGACGAAACTGGGGTGCAGACGCGCCCGTTAGAGGAGCCCGACGATGAGTGACGACGTCTTCACGATCGCAACCCCGTTCGGCGACGTCGCCGAGCTGGGCCAGGGCTATGTGAACCGCGCCGATGGCGAGCGCATCTTGCTGCCGCTGCCGAGCGAGGCCGCGCCCGGCGAGGGCGTGCGCTTCATCGTGCAGCTGGCCGATGGCACGCCGGCGTTCGCGGGCGCGGGTCGCTGCGTGCAGGCGAGCGATCAAGGCAGCACCGTGGAGCCGGCCGAGCGCTTCGAGACCTTGCTCGACAACCTGGCGTTCGATGACAGGTCGCGGCCGGTCTACGACTACATCGTGGCGGTGCGGCAAGCGGTGTACGCCGCGGGTGGCCCGGAGGCGCAGGCCGAAGCCGACGCGGTCGCCGAGGTGGAGGCAGCATCGGCTGCCGAGCCCGGCGACGACGAGGCGACTGAGTTCGTCGACTCCATGGCGGCCCAGGCCTCGGAGGTCGCAGGGGCCGAGGTGCTCGAGGCCGAGCCGGAAGTGCCGGTGGCCGAGCCGGTTGCCGCCAGCCTCCCGCCGACCTCGGCGCCCGCGCAGGAGCTCCTCATGGAGCCGAGCGCTCCGCCCGATGCGCTGGCTGCCGAAGGTGACTTCGTCGCGAGCACTGAGCCGGAGGCCGGGGCCGAGCTCGAAGCGGCAGCGGAGCCCGAGCCGGCGACCTACGCGCACGTCGCAAGCGATGCGCCCGAGGCCCACTGGGAAGAACCTGCGCCGGCCCAGGCTGTGGCTGCGTCCGAACCCGCGCCGGCGGTGGTCGCCGCCTCGATCCCCGCGCCGTCGATCCCTGCGCCCGAGTACGTGGTGGCGGCTGCCGAGCCGCTACCGACCGGGATGCTCAAGCGACCCGCAATCGCGGGTCACTGGCAGCCTGCGCCCGGGCGTCCGCCGCGGCCCAGCAGGGGTACCGGCCTGTTTCGCCATGCCGCCGGGGCACTACCCGTGCCGGGTGCGCCGCCGCGCCCGCAGCTCGACCCGTCGCAGTGGGTGCGGCCTGCGCCCTCACCGAACAGCTGAGCCAGCAGCGGCGTCGCGGTGTCTGCTCGTTCCGGTGTAGCCGAGCGAGCGCAGCTGCGCGAGCGTGGCTGCGTCGAGGTCCGTCGTGGTCACCGGCAGCGCGGTGCCCACGCCCGGCCCGCGTGCCGGCCCAAGCGCCAGCCCGAGCAGCGCGTGCGCATAGCGCAGCGTTATAGGGTGGTCGGCCGCGAGGTCGTGGTGCTCGCCGGGGTCGTGCAGCGTGTCGTAGAGCCGTGCGTGGCGCAGGCCCTGTTGCACGAGCTTGACCCGTCCGGTCGCGAGCGCACGCCAGCCGTCCATGAAGCCGGAGACCGTAAAGCGCGGCGCGTCGGGCTGCTCGCCGAGTAACTGCGGCAAGAACGACTGGCCCGACAGCGTGCTCGGTATGCTCTGCCCGAGCGCTTGCAGCACCGTCGGTTCGACATCGACCAGGCCCACGTCACCCGTCACGCCACGTCCACCACCGGCCATTCCCGGCACGTGGACGATCAGCGGTATGTGCAAGAGCTCGTCGAAGACCGTGTGACCGTGACCGACCGAGCCGTGCTCCCAGAACTCCTCGCCGTGATCCGACGTGATCACCACGACGGTGTTCTCGTCGAGGCCGCGCGCCTTGAGGCCATCGAGGATCACGCCGAGATAGGCGTCGTGGTAGCTCACCTCCGCGTCGTACAGGGCCAAGAGGTGCTCCCGATCGCGCGCGTCGATCGGTTGCGTGCCAGCTTTGATCTTCTCGAGCAGGTTGTGGTTGCCGTGGAAGTCGATCGGGCCGCTGTAGGGCGCGGGGTCGTACATCGCCACGAAGTGCGGCGGCGGCTTGTACGGAACGTGCGGGTCGACGGTGTGCACATACAGGAAGAACGGCTGGTTAGCCGGCCGCGCGTCGAGCCAGGCGAGCACGTCGGCCGCGACGTACTGCGCCACGTTGGGGCGACCCTCGTGGAGGTAGTTGCGGTAGTCACGGAAGCCCTGCGCAAACCCGAACTTTTCGCAGATGTAGCCGTTGGCGACGAAGGCGCCGGTGTAGAAGCCGCGCTCGCGCAGCACTTCGGCCAGGGTCTGCGCGCTCGGCGGCAGCACGGCCTCGTCGCTGCCGACGTGGTGCTGCCACGGCAAGAGCGAGGTCAAGAGCGTGGCGACGCTCGGCTTGGTCCAGTTCTCTTGCGCGCGCGCGTCGAGCATCAGCGCGGCCTCGGGCAGAAAACGGCCAAGGCCCGGGGTGCGCACACGCGTATGCGGATTGTAGGCGGCGAGCCGATCGGGTCGCAGCGTGTCGACCAGCACAATGAGCAGGTTGCGGGCCGGTGCGGGCGTGGGCAGACGTGCGGTCGCAGGCTCGAGCGTCACCACACGCGGGGCATCGAGCACCACGTCGGCCTGGTCGGCCTCGAGCTCCAGACGCACCACCTCGCCGCGCAAGGCTGCGAGGTCCACGCTGAAGCTGGTGGGCGCAGGGCCCGCCGCCAGCTCGGCGAGCACGACGGGCTCGGCCAGATCCCGGCAGGCGCGCACCTGCAGGTGGGCAGGGCGCGCCGCGTGCAGCGTGCCACGCAGGACGGCGGCGTCGGGCACCTGCAATGTGTAGCTGACGCTGGCGGCGCTCGATATCCGCACTCGCTCGTCGTCGGTCAGCCCGAAGGCGAACGCAGCCCATGGCGGCAGTGCTGTCATGGTGGGCGTGCTGGTCGGGCCCAGCTGCACCCAGTCCAGCGCGAAGCCAGAGCGCACCGCGCTGGCGCGTCCGCGCGTCGGCAGAAGCTCCAGCTCCAGCGACATCTCGCCGCGTTCGAGCAGGCGCCCGGGGACGCTGAAGCGCAGCGTCTCGAAGCTCTTGCCGGCCAGCGCGCGGCGCGCCAGGCGTCGGCCGTTCACCGTCACCTGCAACGCCACGGGGCCGAAGCTGCGCGTGCGCATGAGCAGCGCGTGCGAGCCGGCTTGCTCGATCGGCAGCGTCAGCGGAAGGTGTGGGCCTGCCGTGAACAGCGCGCTCGTCTCGCCGAAGCTGCGCGACTCGCTGGCCGGCCCGAGCCAACCGCCCAGACGGTACCTCGCGTCCCCCGCGCTGCCGAAGTCGAAGAGCTGGGTCTTGCCAAAGCGCAGCTCGGCGCGTTCGGGGTGTCGCGCCAGCGCATAGTGCACGCGCTCGCGCTGCGCTGCAGGCGCGTCGGCCTCCGGCCTGGCGATCGCAGCCAGCAGCGGCGAGCCGAGTGCGCCTGCCAGGGGCTCGGCCGTGGCAGGGCGTGGGGCCGCCACGGCTGTCGCGGAGCGCTTGGTCTCGCTCTGCCTGCTGGCGCCCGCGCGGCACGCGGCCAAAAGACCCAGCCACAGCAGCACACCGCGCAAGAGGCTCGGTCCGCGCTTCGGCATCGCTGGCCAATCTATCACCCGGGCCCCGCCACTGCACAAAAGGTGAGCACCGCCGTCTGGAGCGCGGCCGGGAAGCGAGCGGCGTTTCCATCGCGCTGCGCCCAAGCTCATGTAATATCCCGCTCGTGACCCGCGCTTCTCCTTCGTCCCTCAGCCTGGCTCGCGCCGGCTCCGCCTGCTCGTCGGCGCTCGTGTTGGCGCTCGCGCTCGGGCTCGGGTTGGTGCTCGGGTGGCCGTGGTCGCCCGCCCCGGCCTATGCAGATGCGGTCGTGACGGTGCAGCTCAAAGACCCGCAGGGCCAGCCGGTGGACGGCAAGGTCACGCTGGCAGGCGCCGATGGCAAGCCTGTCGCCAGCTGCAGCGCGCAGGCCGGTCGCTGTGACATGCATGGCGTTGCGGGCGGGAGCTACATCGTGACCGTCGAGCCTGCCAAGGGCGCTGCGCCCAAGCCGCGCAAGGTCATGATCCCGCCGAGCGGCAACGTTTCGTTGCTTGTCGCCACGGGTTGACCCAGCTCGGGGGCATCAAGCGATGACACGTACGCGCACGCACTCTGGTCGGCTTTGCCTCGCACAGCTGTGCGTGGTCTGGTCGTGCATGACCGGGCAGGCGCTCGCGCAGGCCGCCGGTGGGGCAAGCCTCGACGCCGAATTCCACGACGAATACGACCAACCCGTCAGCGCTTCGCCGGCGAGCACGCCGGCCGCGCCGCCGCCAACAGCGGCAGTCGCCAGCGCCGGCACACGCGCCGCCGCCGACGAGCCAGGCGCAGCGGCCGAAACATCAGCCCCCGCCGCTGAAGCGAACGATCGTCAGGCCCTGGCGGCCCGCGTGCAGAGCTCCTGGCATGGCGCGAGCGGTGGCGTGCACCTGGTCGATGCGAGCTCGGGGCTGCCGGGCAGCCTGCGTCTGTCGCTCGGCTTCGACTACTTTCGTGGCCGCGGCTTTCTCTACGCGGGCGACAGCAACGAGAATGTCGGCGGCACGCTGGCGCTCAGTCTGACCCCGGCGGAGCACTTCGAGGTGTTCGGCTCGTTGGCCAACCACGCCAACAGCAACAACCTCGGCGATCCCGTGCTGATGCAGATTGTCGGCGACCTGCTGCTCGGCGTGAAGGCCTACACCAACGTGTTGCCGTGGCTCGACCTCGGTGGCGACCTGCGGCTGGTCTTCCTCAACACCATCGGTGACCTCGGCATCGTCGCCAAGGGCACGAGCCTGGGTCTGCGCGGCGACGCCACCGCCGACCTGCGCCGTCTGGACGACCCCCTGCCGCTGATCTTCCGCGGCAACCTCGACTACCTCTTCGACAACTCCGGTCAGCTGATCACGGCCGTCGAGGACGCGCGCTATGCAGCGCTGTCGCCTGCCACGCGTCGCGCGCGTGCCAACGAAGATCGCAACCTGGTCACGCGCGTCGAGCGCTTTGCGCTCGGCATCAATCGGGTCGACATGTTCACGCTGGGCCTCGGTGTCGAGGCGCCGCTGCGTGCTGCGCGTGACTTCTACATCCAGCCCTTGGTGGAGTGGACGCTGGGTCTGCCGGCCAATCGGCAGGGCTACAACTGTCTGGCGGTGAACACCAATGCGCGCGCTGGCCAGGAAGATGGCTGCCTTGCCTTTCAGAAGCTTGCCGCGGCGCCCTCGATCCTCACGCTCGGGGCTCGCGTGTTGCCGCCGCTCGCCGGCTTTTCGGCGCTGATCGGAGTCGACATCGGCCTCCTGGGCAGCGCGCTGTTCGTGCGTGAGCTGTCGCCGACGCGGCCGTGGACGTTCTTGTTCGCGCTCTCTTACGGCCCCGACGTGCGCAAACCCAAGCCGGAGGTGCGAACCGTCGCCGCTGCGCCGGGTACCCCCTCGCTCGTGTCGATCACGCCAGCCCAGCCGAAGTCACGCGTGGTCGGCGCGGTGGTCGAGCAGGGCACGGGCACGCCCATCGCAGCTGCGACGGTGCGCTACCCCGGACGCGCGCTGACCGCACAGCTCACCGGCGACGATGGTCGCTTCGTCAGTTACGAACTTGAGCCGGGCGAGGTGTCGTTCGAGATCTCGCACGCCGACCACGAGCCGACCACGTGCTCGGTGAACATCGTGGCGTCGGCGCCGCTGACGGCGGCGGTGAACGCGCCGCCCGCACCCGCGAGTTCCGGTCTCTTGCCGGTCGCGCCGGGTAGCGCCGATGGCAGCGCCGGCACCGTCATGCGCGTGACCCCCGCCGCCTCCGGGCCGGACGCGTCGCCCGAGCCCTCGAGGCTCGAGGTGCCCCTGCGTTGCGAGCTGCCTGCTCACGCGCGCGCCAGTCGAGTGCACGGCACGCTGGTCAACGCGGTCGGTGTGCCCGTGCCCTCGGTGGCGGTCGACCTCAGCGGCCCCGCGCAACGTACGGTATCCAGCGATGCGCACGGCGAATTCGTCGTCGAGGGCTTGCCGCCCGGCGTCTACAGCGCACGCATCGACGCCAGCGGCTACGAATCGAAGGTGCAGTCGTTCACGGTCGCGGCGGGTGACATGAGCTTGCGTATCAGCCTCGTCGGCAAGGCTTCGGCCAAGGAGCCACTCGTCAAACCTGTCGCCAGAGAGGCCGACGCGCTGGTCGTGATGACTGCGCGCGAGGTCAAGATCCGCAAGCAGATCATGTTCAAGCCCAACAGCGCCGAGATCGACCCGAGCAGCGATGGCCTGCTCGGCGAGATCGCCAACGTGCTGGCGAAGAACCCGCAGGTCGAACGCGTGCAGGTGCAAGGCCACACCGACAACCGCGGCGAGCCGGCGCAGAACCTCGATCTCTCGCAGCGGCGTGCCGAATCGGTGGTGCAGAGGCTCGTGCGCTCCGGCATTGCGGCCGAACGCCTGACGGCTCGGGGCTACGGAGACAGCCGTCCGCTGGTCCCGAACCTCACGCCCAGCAACCGCGCGCGCAACCGCCGCGTGCAATTCATCATCGTCAGTCAATGAGCACGCTGGGCTAAGGGCCCGACGCGCAGCACGCCCACGATCGCGCTTCGCACCAGCGTGACGGCATCCTGCGTGGCGACCGCGTCGTAGAGCGCCGTCGAGTCCACGATGCGCTTTTTGCCCACGAGCTTCGCCTGCTTCGCGACGTCGAGCACCGCGCCGCACACCGCGCAGCTCGCGACCTGGATCACGCTCCAGTCGACGCACCTCAGAAATACTGACTCACGCCCAGCTGCACGAACCACAGCTCGTCCGGCACGAGCAGGCGCGACACATCCACGCGCAGCAAGAGCGCGGCCAGGAACGTGGGGATCAAGCGCATGCCAGCCCCGACCCCCAGCGCCGCGCCACTCTCTCCGCGCGCGCCGGTCGAGGTGAGCTGCTCGAAGAGCGCTGCATCGCCGAAGAGCACGCCTTGCAGCACCCAGCGCCGCGCGAGTTGCACGCCCTGACGCAGCTCGAGGTTGGCCAGGCTCTGTGCCCAGTTCTGATAGTAGGCATCCTTGAGCCCGCGCACGCCCGACGTGCTGCCCAGGCCTGCGTTGAAGTTCGGATCGCCGCGCGTGCGCAGTGAGTTGCCCAAGCGCGCGACCAGGGCCGCGTGCTGCCACAAAGGCAAGGCGCCGTTGAGCCACAGCTCGGCCGAATCGCGCAGCTTCGGAGCCGACCCGCCTGCGCTCAAGCCCGTCGCGAGCCACAGGCCGATGCGATAGCCGCGCGGGGTCACGTCGTGCCACTGGTAGTGATCCCAGGCGAGCGAGATGAACGTGGTTGGTGCATGTTTGGTCGCAGCGGTGGGGTCGTAGTCGCCCTTCACGTTGTTCACGAACTGCAGCGCGTACGTGCCGCCCACCTGGAAGTTGAGGTACTTCGAGACCACCGGTGGCGAGGTGAACCAGGCGCTGACGGATGGGCTATGCACGTCCCAGCTGCGCTCGTGACCGGTCTCCTGGAAGCGCAGCCCCTTGACGCTGTAGGCCAGCTCGCCCGCCAGGGCCCAGCCGTGACGGCGGTAGCTGTGCTCCGCGTACAGCGTGCCAAAGCCCCAGCCGCGCGGCTCACGGTGCCCATACACCATGAGCTGGTTCGCCGTGCCCAGGAAGTTGTACTCCGTCAGGCCCAGCGCGATGTACGACTGCTCGAACGAGTGTCCAGTTGTCAGCTGGAACGATGGGATCAGCGTCCACTTCTCCCGAACCTTGACCTCGACGCAGGCCGGCGTCCTGCGCACCTGCACGCTGTCGAAGATGCCGAGGTTGTTCAAACGGCGCTCGAGCTCGCTGAGTTCGGCATCCGAAAAATACGCCGGTGTGCGTCGCGGCAAGAGCTGCAGCACGGTTGCGCGTTGCGTCTTGTGCGCGCCGACCATGCAGAGGTCCTGCGCGCGCTCGGGTGCGCTGCTCTGGGCATGGGCCGTACCGACGCTGGCCAGCACGCCCAGCGCCGTCGCGAGCAGCGCGGCACGCATCCGGAGCTACTTGGCGCCTGGCTGTGTCGCTGCTGGCTGCAGCGCCGGGGTGGCCGGCCCACGGCCGAGCAACCGGTGGCAGGTGGCGCACGTCGCCAGGAAGTGCCCGTACAGCTCGCCGCGTGCGTCCGGCGTGGTGGCCTGGGGTGCCTCGGCGCTGAGCTCGTGGATGTACTTGTCGAGGTTCTGCGCGACCGTCTCGTTGGTGTTGCCCTTGAGCGCGAGCACGTCGGTGTTCCAGTGCTCGGCGGCAAGCACCTTCGCCGCCTCGGGGAACGTGGTCTCCGAGCCGTCGACCAAGCCCTCCCACATCCGCTGCGCGACCCACAGGTGCCGTCGCATGTGGCTCTTGCCGTCGGTACCGGCGGGTAGCGGCGGTAGCCCGAACTTCGGGCCGCGCTGCGCGCTGCGATGGCAGTCGGCGCACTTGGTCAACGTGGCCGCCAGCGCCACACCGGCCTCACGCAAGGTGGTGGCCTGCCCGAACTTCTTGGCGCTCGCCTGCATGGCCGAGTACATCGGCAGGAACCCCTGCGGGATCGCCTCGGTTTCTTGATGCTCGGTGAGCCACTGCATGGCTTGCTTGGCGCCTTGCATGTCGCCGCGGATCAGAGCCTCGCGCGCTTCGGTGGCCTGGCGGAAGTGTCCGCGCATGAGCGTGTCGATCACCGCCCTGGCGGGCTCGGCTTGCGTCGCGGCCTGCGTCGCGGCTGCAGCTGGCGGCGGCTGCGCTGCGGGTGCGGCCGGTTCTGCAACATTGGGTTGAGCGCCGGACTGCGCTGGGGCTGTGTCCTTGTTTTGGGAGCTGCACCCCAGCACGGCAAGAGCGCAGAGCACAAGCACGCACGAGGCTCGTTTCATGATCAACACGTACGCGCCTGCCCAGGCATTCGCAATAGGTGTGTCACCGGCTGCGCTCAGCTGCTGCGACGGCGGCGACTGGCCGGGCTCGTGAGCAGGGTGGCTGCCGTGTCGGCTTGGCGTGCTTGCTGCGATGAGGCATCGGGCGGCTGCCCTGCGCCCGGGTCCTGCGCGAAGCGCTCGGCAGGGACTCGCACCAGATCCAGTGCATGTGGACCAGGTTCAGGTCGCGCAAGCTCACCACTGCGCGCACGAGCTCGAGCGTCTCGTGACACAGCTCGGCGGCGCGCGCCTGCTGACCGGTCGCCGCGTACGCGACCGCCAGCACGCTGCGCACGTCGTAGTAGAACATGTCGGTGTTGGGTGGGCAGGCGCGTGACAGCGCCTCGAGCTCGTTCAGCGTCTCTGCTGCGCGACCGTTCACGCACAGCTACGCGGCGTCGAGCATGCGCATCACGCGTTCCAGGCTGGGCGCGTGCTCGATCAAGCCGCGCAGGCGCTCGACGGCACGCTTGAACTCCACCGCCTCGAGCATCGCCGAGGCCATCAGGCCCGTGAACGGGACCATGACCTGTTCCAGCTGCCACACGTCGCTCGTGATCCGCACGTTGCGCGGGCTCACGTCGCAGTGCAGAAGCCGCCGGGGAAGCAGCGTTTCGCGAGGAAGTCGATGGCCAGAAGTCCGAGCGTCTCGTTCACGCCATCCTCGATCAGCGCCGCGCGAGCGTCGCGGAACATCTTCTCCGCGGGGTATTCCTTGGACAGGCCGTTGCCGCCGAGGATCTGCACCGCCTCGTGTGCGCATTGGTACGCAGCTTCGGTGGACAGCACCTTGCCTGCAACCGCGTGGCAGCCCGAGGGCATGAGATCCGGTGGCGCAGCATTGTAGAGGTGGGTGCGAATCATGTGCGCGCGGGCAGATTCCACCAGCGTGAACATCCGGAACAATTTCAGCTTGATGTTCTGGTGCTGAAAGATCGGCACACCGCCCTGCACGCGGTCCTGTGCGTATTGAAACGCCAGGTCGAACGCCGCGCGCGCCAAGCCGGCGAACGTGATGCTCATGCCACCATTCACGCGCGACAAGAGCGGCTCCATGATCTGCGCCATGTCCACGCCGAGCTCGGGGCTCATCACCATGTACTCGGCCGGCACGCGCGCGTCCTGGAACACGATCGAGCCCTGATTGAGCGCGCGTTGTCCGAGCTTGGCCAGCGGCTGCGTGCGCGAGATGCCTGGCAGATCGAGCGGCAGCACCATCACGCCTGCGCCCAGCATGCCCTTGCTCTGGTCGATGCCCACGTGCAGCGCGGCGTGCGTGGCGATCGTGCCGTTGCTCACCCACATCGATTTCTCGCCGTTGACGATGTACTCGTCACCGTAACGCACTGCGCGCACCTGCGGCGCAGTGGCAGGGTTTTCGGTGCCCATCACCCAGTCGGTGCCGTGGTCGGGCTCGGTGATCGCCCAGCAGCCGATCAGCTTGCCCTCGTTGTCGTTGGCGTAGTCGCGCGCCAGCTGTTGATGGCGGGGGCTTGGCACCATCGCCGAGAGCACGAAGGGCATGGCCGAGACGCCGAGCGAGATCGCGAGGCCACTGTCCCCGTAGCCGAGCTCCTCGCCCACGATGACATGGCTCATCGCATCGAGATCTTCTGCCATGCCGCCCACAGCCCGCGGCAGCATCGCGCGATGCAGGCCGAGTTGGTGGTAGCGGCGAAACACATCCCAGAGCACCGAGTCCTTGGCGACTACGCGCGCCGGGTCGGCCAGCGCATCGAGCGCGACGCCCGCGGGGCGCAGCACCTCCATCGCGAATTTGTGGGTGCTCTCGCGCAGCGCCTTATGCTCTTCGCTGCCGCCAATGTCGATCTCGAGGTAGCGCATCGTGGACGATCTCCCGGGCCTCGCGGCATTTCACGCTGCACCGACCGCACGCGCGTAGTGCAACCGTACCTATGTACAGCGCAGCAAGGTAGACCCGCAATCGCGAAAGACCCCGCCACGCGGCGCCCGGTCGTCGGCCGTGCCAGTCCCAGTGCCAGTCCCAGTGCCAGCCGCAGTGCGTGTCGCCCAGTGTGCGCAGCTTGTGCGCCCCCGGGGCGCGAGCTTGATGCAGCGCAACGCACGCTCGGCGGTTGGTGCGTACGGAAGAGCACGGGCGGCGCTCCCCCCGGCCGCTTGCCAACCTTCGAGGTGCATTTTGCCATCCCATCGCGAGACCTTCTGGGACAACGACAGCTTCGCCTTCGTCGGTCACACGGCGAAGAAACCTTTTCCGAAGCTGTCGTACGGCGAGCTCAGGCGGCAGGGCAAGAAGGTGTTCGCCGTCGACGCGAGCGTGTCCAGCGTGCTCGGGGACCGCGCATATCCTGACCTGGCCTCGCTGCCGCAGAAGGTGTCGGCGGTCGTGATCGAGGTGCCACGCGAGGAAACCCGGCAATGGGTGCAGGCTGCGGCCGACGCGGGCATCCACCACGTGTGGATCCACATGCTGCGCGACACCCCGGAAGCGCTCGCCATCGGCAAGCAGCGTGGTCTCGACGTGCGCACCGGCAGCTGCGCGATGATGTACGTCGATCAGGGCTTGTCGTACCACGCCGTGCATCGCAAGCTCGACAAGCTGCTCGGCCGCTACTGAGCCCGGTCGGCACGCACTGTGCGGGCAGCGACGCAAAGAGCGAGGTGTTCGCGAGGAGGTGCTGTGCGGTGCCCATGCTCGCTTCCATTGTATCTGCAGTGAACACGCGCGGTCGCGCGTTTGATGTGAAGAACCGCCTGCGTGACGTGGCGCACGCCACATGTGCGCAGCTGTGATCGCGCTGCTACCGCGGACTTCGACCGGCTGCGACGCTCAGCCGCGCGCGGACGAAGCTGCGCTGACCTCGAAGCCGCAAGCGGCCGCGTCATGCAGCAGGGCGTCGAGGAACGGCTCGTGACGCACACGAGCTTGCGGTTGCAGGCTGGCTAGCCGCGCCTGCGCGCGCGCGAGCTCGTCGTGGAAGTCGTGTTGTAGCGTGACCGGCAGCGCCGCTTGCGCGTGCTGCTTCGCGCGGCTCGTCTGCGCGCGATGCACCAGCGCGTCCAACGCCATGAGCGAGCGCAGCAGCGCCGGATCGATGCCGATGGCCGTCAACGCGCCGACGCGGCGCTGCTGCGCGTTGCGCGCGTGCGTGCGCCACACCAGTGCGATCAGCGAAGCCGCGAGCGCTCCCCACAGCGACAGCGCGATCACGAATTCCACGAGCAGGCGTGGAAACATCAAGTGGCTGAGATCCATCATCCCCCCCTGCTTGCCCGGTCCGCGTCGTCACCCCACGGCACTCCAGAGCCCGTGCGTAAAGTGTGCAACTATCCCACGTGCGCGCAAGCGGTCCAAGCGCTGGGAGCCTGTCGGAGAAAGCCGGACCGAGGGCTTCGAGTCGATTCTCGAGACAGGTTCTTGTGCGAAACCGCAGGAATACTGGGTGGTATTTTGAGGATTTCGCACAAGAAGATGTCCGAGAAGCGGCCGAAGACCGACGGGAGCGCTTTCTCCGACAGGCTCCTAGACCTCCGGCTCTGTCAGCGCCATGAAGGCACTGTGAAAAAGCATTCGCCCCCTCGACCGATGGTCGAGAGGGCGAGCGCCGTGGTGGCGAGTCAGCAGGCTGGGATCAACGCACTCGGGCGTAGGCTTGCGCGGCCTGCGCGGCGGCGTCCCCTGCGCGGGCTTGGCGCTCTTTGGCGGCTTGTTCGCGCGCTCGGTCGACCGCCAGCACGCCGACGACCACGGTGCCCACCGATAGGGCCGTGAGGACGACACCGCCGAGCAACGCGCCAACGGCACCCCACATCACGGCGCCCAGCGCGATGCCGGTGATCATGCCCGCGATGCCCCAGCCAAAGAACAGCCGCGAGAGCGCGGTCTCGTCATCGGCGAGCTTGGCGGGCGCCGCGCCGAGGGTGTCGCCAGCTTCTACCTCCAACCGTGCGGTCACGATTTGCGGCGTTGCCGTGGGCTTCGCCGTGCCATTGTCGACTGCGCGCATCTCGTTCAGGTTCGTACGCACGTCTACCTCCACGTCTGCTGCGATTTCGTCAGCCTTGAGCCACTGTGTGATCACGGCCAGAAGCGCGATGCCGAAAGCGACGGCGGCCGTTGCGATGAAGATTGCGTGTTCGGTATCCATGACTCACCTCCACTCCTGTTGATGACGAAGCAAACCACTCCAGGGACGCGCAACCCATCGCGCGGCCAGCTCGAAGTCGATCGGTGTGTTTCCCGAGAAGACGGGCAACACTTTGCTGCCGATGAAGAGCAGCGTGCCCGCCAGGCCGAAGCCGAAGACGACCAGCGACCACTCGACCAAGTCAGGCATGTACAGCGCGTGACCGTCGCTCACCGCGAAGTCGCCCATCGCGAGCTGCGGAATCACGAAGTTCAGGCGAAAGGCGAACACGCCGACGAGCACGCACATCGAGGCAACTGACACGGCGGCCAACGACGCGCGCTTGGGCAGGAAGATCAGCAAGAGCGCTGCGAACATGCCCACGCCCACTTGCAGACCCCAGAACACCCACGGGTAGGGGCCAGCGCCGATCGCCTTGAGCACGTTGATGTGCGAGGGGATGGCGCCGCTGATCACGATCAGCGTCTCGGCGGGCAAGATCACCAGCTCGACGGCGAGCAGGTAGCCGATCAGGCGACCGAGGATGAGCAGCGTGCCCTTGAAGGCGTTGCCCCCGCGGCCCATCAAGCTGGCGCCGCCGAGCACGAACGACAGACCCGACAAGAGCGCCGAGACCATGAACGTGATGGGGAACAGGCCCGAGTGCCAGAACGCGCGCCCACCGAGCACCGAGAACAGCGCACCGACGCCGCCGCCGAGGCCAAGGGCGCAAGCCAGACCCACGATGCTCATCACCTTGAGCAAGAGCGAGTCGGCGTAGGGCTCCTCGGAACCGTGCACGTAGCCGAGCGACAAGAGCTTCGGGATGCGTCCGCCGGTCTTGGCCGCGCGCTTCGCCCACTCGGGTCGCAGCACTGCCACGAGCATCGAGATCAGCGCGATCCCGAATACGTTGTACATGATGATGACCCACGCCATCATCGAGCGGACGTTGGGGCGCATCGCGATGTGGAACGAGCGCTCGGGGTGTCCGAGGTCGGCGAGCACGAAGACCACCGCCGTGATCAGCGCCACCGTCGAGACCAAGAGCGCGAAAGGCACCAGGGGTCGGAAGCGCCGGTAGTCGAACGCGTAGGCGAGCGCGGCGACCGTGTACGCGCCCGCCGAGATGCCGGAGAAGAACGTATAGGCGGCGATCCACAGACCCCACGGGATGGGCTGCGGTGTCGCAGGCTGTCCGAAGGCAATGCGCTCGAGCACGCCAGGTACGCCCATGGCGGTCATGACGAGGCAGGCAACCAGGACGGGGTTCGGTTTCTTGAAGATACGCATGGCGGAAGCTCCTCTGTGCCCTGCCTATTTCAAGTCGCGTGCCAGGTTGGATCGCCTCGAAAACGGGCTATTTTCCGGCGTATCGACGGGTCGGAGGACTGCTGCCGCACGAGCTGGTGCTGCGTCGCCGCAGCAGTGAAGCGCGCACGCAGCAGCAGCGGTGCAGCAGCACTTGGTGCGGAGAGACAGAGACCTTGGCGAACGGGCTGTTGGGGGACGAGGGTCTGGGCGGGGGACGATCAGCCGACAAGACCAGGCATTCATCGCAACCTGTCGGGGCACTTGGGGTCGGCAGGTCGCTCCCGGGCTCGTTTCGCAGGCCCGCCGCGCCTCGTGCGAAGCCGTGGCGGTAGTGCCGAGGACACTCTCCCGAGCCCGGGAGCGACCCGCCCTCCCAACACGCCCCGGCAGGTTGCGATGAATGCACAGCTTGCAACCCGACCGTCCCGTCGCACGCACCGCGCCGCCCCCGCCGCCCCGTTCGCCAAGATCTCACGCAAAAGGTCGAGCTGGCTCCGCTTTGTGGCCAGGCCGCGCAGACTCAGTGCGCGTCGTTCGCGGGGATGCCCAGGCGTTTGATCAAGCGCTGCAGGGTGGTGCGGTGAATGCCGAGCGTCTTGGCGGTGTGCGTGATGTTGCCGGCGTGCAGCTTCAGCGCATCCACCACATGGCTGTACTCGAAGGTGTCGACCGCCGACGTGAGCTCGCTGCTGCTCGCGGTGCTGGGCGTCGCGGTCGTGCCGGTCGTGCGGAAGTGAATGTCGGCTCCGCCGATCATGGGTGGCGCTGCGTTCGCGAAGCCTTTCTGAACCACGTTCTGCAGCTCACGCACGTTGCCGGGCCAGCTGTGCTGCACGAGCTTGGTCATGGCTTCTTCGTCGAAGCCGACGATTTCGCGGCCCGCCTCGGTGCGCAGCCGATCGAGGAAGTGCACCGCCAGCGTGGGGATGTCTTGCGGCCGCTCGCGCAGCGGCGGCACGCGCACCTCGAGCACGGCCAGTCGATACAGGAGGTCCTCGCGGAACTTGCCCTCGCCCACCAGCGCACCGAGCTCCTTGTGGCTGGCGGCGATGATGCGTACGTCGGCCGGGCGCGGCCGCAGCGCACCCACTCGGCGCACGGCGCGCTCCTCGAGGCAGCGCAAGAGCTTGGCTTGTGCGGCGGGCGACAGCTCGGCCACCTCGTCGAGGAAGAGCGAGCCTTCGTTGGCTGCTTCGAACAGGCCTTGCTTGGTGCTGATCGCGCCGGTGAACGCGCCCTTCTCGTGCCCGAAGAGCTCGGACTCGATCAGGTTCTCCGGAATGGCTGCGCAGTTGACCACCACGAACTGGCCGCCGGTGCGCCGCGACAGCGCGTGAATCGTGCGCGCCACCAGCTCCTTGCCCGAGCCCGTCTCACCATGGATCAGCACGGCGCCCTCGAGCGGTGCAAAGCGCCGGATGCTCGTGAGCATCGCCGCGAAGGCCCGCGAGGCGCCGATCATGTTGGGCATGTCCGGTGCGCTCGCACCGATGTGACGCAAGAGCGCCGCGCGATCGCCCGCGCGGCGCGCAGCCAGTGCGCGATCGACCGACTCGATGAGCTGCGTGTCGGTGAAGGGTTTGAGAAGGTAGTCGGCGACACCGCCACGAAACGATTCGATGGCCGACTCGACGCTGGGATAGGCCGTGACCACCAGCACTGGCGTGCCGGGTGTGATGGCCTTGACGTGCTTGAGCACCTCCTCGCCGCCGCCGTTGGGCATGCGCAGATCGGTGATCACCAGATCGACGACTTCGCTGACGAGCAGCGGTTCGGCATCGCGCGCCGACGAGGCTTCGAGGACGCTGTGGCCCGCGTTCTCCAGCACCTGGCGCAAGCTCGCGCGCATGTCGTCGTCGTCTTCGACCAAGAGAATACGTTCGTGCGTTGTCATGGCGGATCCAGTGGAAGAGAAACAGTGGCGGTCGTGCCGGTTCCGAGCTCGCTCGCCAAGACTAATTTCCCGCCGTGCCCCCGCACGATGGAGTCGGAGATCGCCAGGCCCAGGCCCGTGCCCTTGCCGGCGTCCTTCGTGGTCACGAACGGATCGGTGGCATGCTGCAACAGCTCGTCGTTCATGCCTTTGCCTTGATCGACCACCGTGAGCACGAAGCTGTCCTCGGTGACCTGTGCGCTGACGGTGATGTTCTTGTCCGGCGGGGTCGCGTCGATCGCGTTGGTGAGCAGGTTGAAAAGCACCTGCTGCACGCCCTGCTGATCGAGCGAGACCGAAGGCAGGTCGTCGCTCACGTCCATCGTCACGTTGCAGCGCGACACGCGGATGCGATCGCGTAAGAGGTCCACCGTCTCGGCGATCATGGGCTTGGGGCGGAAGGTCTTGCGGCGCGTCTCAGTGCTGCGCGTGGAATAGCGTGCGACCTGCAGCAGCTGCTGCGCGGCGAACGTGGCGCGGCTGGCGGCGGCGCGGACGCGCTCGATCTCGTTGGTTGCGGGGCCGGTCACCTCGCCCGCCGCCACGCGCTTGGTCAGGAAGCCGCTGTTGAGCGCGATGATGCCCAGCGGGTTATTGACCTCGTGCGCGATGCTCGCTGCGATCTCGCCCAGGTACGCGAGCTTCTTGGATTGATCGAGCCGGCGTGCGCTCTCGTCGAGCCGCTGCGACATGTGAGCGAACCAGCCGGCGAGCGCCGACGTTTCGAGCGTGCCATCGAACGCTGCTTCGACCGGCACGCCCGACTGCGTGGCGATGGCTGTGGCCAGGGCCTCGACGGGACGGCTGACGTGCAAGGTCACACCCAGCACCGCCAGAAAGGCGGCGACGCCGATCCACAGCATGTACATCGTGACTTCCTGCGCGAAGAGCTGGACCGAGGTGAGGCTCAAACCCATTTGCACCTGCACGTTCGAGGCTTCGGCGGTGTAATCGTAGAGCCGCTCTCGTTCCGTATCGATTAGCTGCACACGGACGTCGGGCTGCGCAACCTTGGTGTGGGAGAGGTGCAGCAGATCTACCGGAATCCCTGCGGGAAACGTGCTCGCGAGCACCTCGCCGTCACCGCGGCGCACGATGATGTAGCGCAAGTCGAAAGAGCGGTGCATGCGCTCGGCGAGGAAGTCGGAGAGCGATGCGAACTCGTCGTGGCGTACGAACGGTGCGCACTCCACAGCCAGACCGTGCGCGAGCTCTGCGCCCTGACCACGAAACAGCTCCTCCGATTTCTCCGACAGGCGGTGGCCTAGCAGCACCATCACGAACAGCGTCCAGGTGCTGACCAGGCCGAGGAAGTGAAAGCCGATGCGCGTGCGCAGCTTGATGGCTTCGTGCTTCATGGCGGCACCAACGCCGTGGCGCGAGCCTGGGCGACGACGCGTGCGGCCGAATCGTACAGACCTGCAGGCGGCTCAATGAAGCGCTGCAGGTGCAGGCCCGCGAGCAAAAGGCGTCCTTCCGCGTGCTCATGCATGCCTAGCAGGCAGGCCAGCAAGTCGGCGCGCAGATCGGGCGACAAGCTCGTCGGCACGACGAGTGGTCCGCGCGCGTAAGCGTCGGAGGTGTGGATCACACGCAGTGATCGCCGCCACGCGGAACTCTTGTCCAGCTCCTCGTCGAAGATCTGGCTGCCGACAGCGGCTGCATCGACGCTGCCGTTGCGCACGGCACGCATGCTCTCTTCGTCGCCGTAAGTGAAGAGCGTGCGCGAGAAGAACGCATGGCCGGGCTCAGTCAGCGAGGCGATGGCCGCAAGTGGATCGTAGTAGCCAGTGAGCGCGTCGGCATCGGTGAAGGCAAACGAGTGGCCACGCAGATCGCTCAGCTCTTTCCACGGGCTCTTGGCGGCCACGAGGATGAGCGATCGGTGCAGCGAGTGGCCGTGCGCGACGGGCACGACCAGCGCTTGTAGCGGTAGCTTGCGCGCACGCGCATCCAGGTAGCCGCCAGCGCCGAGCACAGCCGCTTGCACACTGCCTTGCGTGAGCAGGTCGATCACCTCGCCCTGCGTCTTGCGCTGCGTGATCACCACGCCGCGGGCCAGGCGCTTGCCGAGGTACTGCGCTAGCGCTTCGTAGGGCTCGAAGCTCTCGTGGGACGACCACACGGGCGACACCACGATGCGCACGCGCACGCCGCTCGCTGCGGTCTCCATCGTCAGCGGTCCGGTGAGCCGCACCTTCACCGGCTTGAGCGTCTCGCCCGAGCGCACGTAGATCACCAGCGCGAGCAGGCCGAGCAAGAGCCCACCGACCGAGCCGAGCAAGAAGCGCGGGCTCAGCGCTGGATCGATCGCGTCGAGGATGCTCTTGCCACCCTCGACCAAACGCGTAGCCCAGCCGCGCTGCACGTGGGCAGCGTGGGCATCGACGACGGGGATTCGCTCCGGTGCGGCAGGTCCTGCGCTTTGGGTGGTGGCCGAGCCAGACCGCAGCGAAGGCTTCGCAGAGTCTTCCATGAGCACTCACGATCATAGGTACGTTGCGCACGCGCGTCGAGCGAAGTCACCGCTTCGTCGGACGCTTGCAACGCACTGTGCTGTGCTTATTAAGCGCGCCGCTTCACGTGCTCGGCACAGCTCGGTCGCGCACTCGGGTGCACCTACCCTTGCGCGCCGTCAATTGCCGGTGCTGCGATGCACCAGGCGTCCGAGCGCGCCCTGCCAGAACGAACTCGCGTGCGCCGCGTAGTCCCACGAGCCGTTCGTGGTGGCCAGTTTGGGGCACATCCAGGCTCCTAGCCGAAGCCCAGCGCCTGGCCGACCTGGTACACGGTGAAGCTGGCCAGCCATGCCAGCGTGGTCATGTACGCGAAGAGAAAGAGCGGCCAGCGCAGGCTGCCGCTTTCGCGCCGCACCACGGCAAGCGTGCTCATGCACTGCGCGCTGAGCGCGAAGAAGATCATGAGCGAGATGCCCACCAGCGGCGTGTAGCGCGGCTTGCCGTCGGGGCGGCGCTCGGCGCGGATCTTGTCGCGCAGCAGCGTGCCATTTTCCTGGTCGGCCTGGCCGATGCCGTACACCACACCGAGCGTGCTGATGAACACCTCGCGCGCGGCAAATGCTCCGACCAGGCCCACGCCGGTCTTCCAATCGAAGCCGAGCGGCGCGATCAGCGGCTCGATGCCCTTGCCCAGGCGCGCGCCGTAGCTCGAGCGCAGCCGCTCGCTCGCTAGCTCGGCCCGGAGCGTGGCCGCCTGCTCGGCCGGGGCCGCGGCGATGCGCGCGGCATAGCTCTTCGCCAGCTCGGGCCCGCGCGGGAAGTAGAGCAGGGCCCACAGCACGATCGTGCAGGCCAAGATCACGCGACCGGCCTCGGAGAGAAACGAGCGCGCGCGCAGCCACATCTGCCGCCCCACCACGGGCAAGCGCGGCAGGCGATACGGTGGCACCTCGAGTAAGAGCGGGATACGGGGACCTTTGAGCACGGTACGGCCGATGACCGCCGCTGCGGTCAGCGCGCACACCGTGCTGAACAGGTACATGAAGATCATCGCGGCCGTCTGCACGGGGAGCAAGCCCAGGACCAACCGGTCGCGTGGCAGCATCGCAGCGGCGACAAGAGTGTACACCGGCAAACGCGCCGAGCAGCTCATCAGCGGCAAGGACAGCATCGTGACCAGACGATCGCGCCGGCGCTCCAGCGTGCGCGTCGCCATGATCGCCGGCACCGCGCACGCGAAGCCCGAAAGCATCGGCACGAACGCGCGGCCGTGCAGGCCGATCGAGCGCATTCCCCGGTCCACCAGGAACGCGACGCGGGCCATGTACCCCGAGTCCTCGAGGAAGCCGAGCAGAAAGAACAGCAGCAAGATCTGCGGCAAGAACACCAGCACCGAGCCGACGCCACCGATCACCCCGTCCACGACGAGGTCGGTGAACACGCTCGGCGGCAAGCTGCCGCGCACCAGTTGTCCGAGCCAGTCGAAGAGCATCTCGGTGCCCCGGATCGCGGGCTCGCTCCACGAGAACAGGGCCTCGAAGAGCAGGGACATCACCAGCACGAAGAGAGTCGTGCCAAGCCACGGGTGCAGCACGAAGCGGTCGATGCGCTCTGTGACCGTCACGGCGTGTGCCGCTGTTGGCGGCGTCAGGGCCAGGCCATCGAGCCAGCGCCAGCGCGTCGCGATGATCTCCGCGTCGAGATCCCGACCGGCGGCTTCGGCTTGCTTGCGCAGCTTCGCCACTTCGCTGCGCACCGCGGCGTCGATGTGTGTGAGCTCGTCGTCCTGCGCAACCGACAGAAGGGCCCAGAGCGCGAGCGCCCGCGCCTCGTTCGCATCCGCGGCCTGCAAGAGCGGCGACAGCTGTGCCACGTCGGCTTCGAGCGCAGCGGGATAGTCGAAGTGCAGAGGGTTGCGGCCGAGCTCGGGCTCGGCGAGCACACGACCGACCGCGGCGCAGAGCGTGTCGAAGCCCTCGCCGGTACGCGCGCTGAGCGCGACCACCGGCACGCCCAGCGCCGCGTGCACCCGCGCCAGGTTGGGAGCGCGCCCAGCCGCGCGCGCGGCGTCCATCATGTTCGCGGCCACTACCACGCTGTGGCCGGCCTCGAGCAGCTGGGTGACCAGATAGAGGTTGCGCACGAGCTGTGTGGCGTCGATCACCACGACGACCAGGTTCGGTCTTGGGCCGTCGAGCCCGAAGATCGCACGCATCGCCAGTTGTTCTTCGTGCGAGCGCGCCGTGAGCGAGTACGCGCCGGGGATGTCGACGACCTCCACCTCGCCGGAAGGCAGCTGCCAGCGGCCCGACTCGCGCTCCACGGTCACGCCGGAGTAGTTGCCCACGCGCGCGGTCGCGCCCGTCAGCCGGTTGAACACGCTGGTCTTGCCGGTGTTGGGATTTCCCGCGAGCGCGACCAGCGGCGTGGTCATGCAGACCTCGCCAGCACTGCAGGTTCGGCCATGGCGGGTGCGCTGTGCGCTGCAACCGCGATCAGCTCGGCTTCGGCCTTGCGAATCGAGAAGCGACAGCCACGGATCTCGAGCTGTAGCGGGTCGCCCAGCGGTGCGACGCCGACCACAGTCACCTCGACGCCGGGCAGAAAGCCCAGCTCCATCAGGCGTCGCCGGTACGCGTGCTCGCCGCCAACAGCTGCAATGCGCACAGGCGTTCCGTGGGGGGCTTGGGCCAGGTTCTTCATGTACTGCTCACTTCTGCTCTTTGCTTGCGTTCAGAAGGATCGTCCGACGATCGTCTTCAAGACCCAGCTCTGCGGTGTCGCTTCCGAGAGCGCTCTGCCGAGCCCGATGTTCAACTCCCACTCGCTCGCCGCGGCCTTGCGCGCGTCGGCCTCGGGCTCGAGGTCGAAGACCGCGAACAAGAGGTGCTCCTGGTGCCGCCACGGGGAGAAGCCCTGATCGAACCGACCGAGCGCGGCATAATACTCGAGGCCGAGCGCGAAACCGTGGTCGACGTGCACCTTGCCCTTGAGCGCGGGCTCGAAGTCGGGCTTGCCTGCCTCCGGCCCGGTCAGCGCGAAGCCGAAGATCGGGTTGAACGTGGCTCCGAAGCGCCCCAGCGCGACACCCACGATCGGCCTGAACTCGTTGGCCCAGCCGGCTTCTTCCACGCGCCGTGGCACCCGGCCGACCTCGACGTTGATGCCCAGGGTCACGGGCAACTTCGCGCGCTCGGGGACCATGAACTTCGCGCGCAACTTCCAGCCGCCGAACTGCGCCCCGTCGTAGGGCGAATGCATGCCTTGCAGATAGGCGCCGAGCTCCAGCCAGTCGGTCACGCCCACGGCCGGCTCGAGCGTGAAGCGCAGCGCGCGATCGGCCGGCGTCTCGCCCGAATAGCCGGGCGCCCTCTGCCCCGAGAACGTGTAGTTGCTGTGCAGCTCGCAGCTCACTTGCCCCGGCTCGTTGTGCTCGCCCTGATAGACTTGGATCTCGAATTTGTCCATCGCGCGCGCGCAGGTTGCGTGGCCGGCCAGCGCCAGCAGCGACACGACGAAAAGACGGCTCGGGTACACGATCTTCTCCGCAGCGGATGGCGGCGGCGCGGACACACGCGCGTGCGCGCGCGTCAGCGTCCAAAAGCGAGGCTTCGAGCTCGTCAGCGACGGTACGTCCGCCCGCCGGCCGAGCCGACCTGCACGTACCCTTGCTCTAGCAGGTTTTGAAAACGATTTTCAATATCGATTTAGACAAATTCACAAGGCATTGTAATGATTGATAACTTAGCAACGCAGTCCGATCTGCGCCGCTCCCGGCGTGCACAGGTGTCGTGCGAGCGCGCACATCGTTGCCGCTCCCGCGCCGGGGCGCGGGACGGTCGGCTTGGTGCGTCAGGACCGACGGCCTCGGTCGCGGGCGAGGCTTTGCGCGCGCCGCGCCAGCCTTCGGCGCGGCCGGCGAAGGATCGTGCGTCACGCTCTGCGTCCTGCGCTCGCTACTGCTTGGAGCAGAAGGGACTCACACCGCTCACACCGAAGACCGACAGGTCGAAGCCAGCGTCACCGGTGGGGCAGGCGTCGTGCTTGGGGTCGCAGTTGTTCACGGTGCAGTAGCCCGAGCTTGCTCCGGGCATCTTGGCGCACAGCGGCGCCTCGTCGAACGCCGCGCGCGTGGCCGAGCCAGTTGGCGCATTGAACGCCACGACGCGTTGCGAGTCGGACCACAGGATCTGCTTGCGCAAGAAGAAGGCGCCGAGCGCGTCGCGATCGAGCGCACGAACGGGCGTGCCCGGATGCGCGATCACGACCAACACCGGCCTCGCTGCCTCGCCCGCCACACCCGCGCCCGGCCAGGCGGCGCAGATCGTGAGCCAACACACCATGCCGCCGACGGCGGCAAGCGTGCGGCGAGACAACGATCTGAGCTGGGGTGCGCGCGGTTCGGGCATGGTCCGCGTTTCGCCGTCGGCTGAAACCAAGCTCCAAGGTAACCGAGCTTCGCAACGTTCATCCAGGCGTTTGCCCGGCGTCGGCGGCGATCCGTCGCAGCCTGCGCGTGCGTGTGGTCCTCGGCCCGCAGCGAGCTTGCGCAGCGCGCTGCCCGACGAGATCGTCGGTGTACTGGTCGCGCGCACCGATGTGCTGCAGGACGCGCAGCAGCGCGAGAATCTGGCGGGCGTGCTCAGGGCCGTCGAGACGGTGCTGCACACGTTGAGTCCCCGCAGCGCGACCTTCGCTCCCATGGCGCCTCGCCTATCGCTGACGCCTGCGCAAGTGGAGCGGTCGCTGCGGGGGATCATGCTCACCACGCTCGCCGCCCCGGCACGGCTGCTCGAGGGCAAGCCGCCGGTGCTCGAACAGCGCGCGGCGCTGATGGCCCGTCGACGGCACGACGTGGGCCTGCTACCGACCCTGCCGCGCAGCTCGGGTCTGGTCGATGTGCGCGTACTGCACGAGGCGCGCGCATGAGCGCGCGTTGTCGCCGTCGGCCGCCGCCCCGGCTGACCGCGCCGGCCCGCGAGGAGCCGTTGCGGCCAAGTGAAGTGGCGCAAGCAGAGCGTCGCCAGCGCGCCGCCGACGTGGTGTAGACTGCGGCTTCGACATGCAAGACGAACCCACCTTTCTACGTCCGAGCAGCGTGCCGCACACCGGGCGGCGCCTGCTCGTGGTGTTCGACGGCGGCGATGCGCCGGGCTACTCGTCGGTTGCGGTGGCGCTCACCGAAGAAGGCACGCGTCGCGGCTACGAGGTGTGGGCTGCCACCGAGGGCTTCCGCTCGCTCACGGCTGCGGCGCGCGGCAAGCTGCACTTCGAGCGCCTGGTGGTGTCACGCACCGAGCGCTACGCGCTCTTGGCGGCCGGGCAGCCCGCTCGCTCGATGGGTCGGCGCGTGCAGGATGCCGGCTGCGACTTTCGCTCCGAGCGCTTCGCCCACTTCGCGCAGCGTGCGCATCGTGACCACGCGGTCGAGCTGTTTCGCGCGCAGGGCTTCACGCATCTGATCTGCGTCGGCGGCAACGGCACCTTCGATGGTTGCCGCGCCTGGCTCGAGGCCTTTGGCGACGCACGGCCCTCGACCGGCTTCATCAACGTCTCGGTCGACAACGACGTCGCCGGCGATCGCGCGATCGGTTTTCTGACCGGTGTCGAGGCCGGCGCAACCATGGCGCGCGGCCTGCACGAAGACGGCTACACGCACAAGCGCATCTACGCCCTCGAGATGATGGGCAACCGCAGCGGACGGCACGCCCTGCACTGTGGCGTTGCAGCTCGCGCTCACCTGATCGTGCTGCCGTTCTTCCACTTCCCCGACGAGGTCCTGCGCGAGATCGGCGAGGCGCTCAACGCCACCGAGCACGCGCTGGTCGTGGTGGCCGAGGGCTACGAGGCCGAGTATCGCAAGACCCTGCACGCACCGATGTCCGCAAGCTCGTATCTGCTCATGCAGCTGCAAGCCTACGGCCTGCGTGATCATCCAGGGCGCCGCGTGATCGCCGAGCCCTTCAGCCGTTACCTGCGCGGCGTGCGCCCCGGCTTCGCCGACGTCGCTGCGGCCTACCTCAAGGCGTCGCTGCTGCTCGACGCCTTCGACCTCGGCCAGACCGAGATCGTGCCCTACGTGCTCGCCGCGCACGACGTTGGCGTGCGGCTGTTCTGCGAGGTCAAACGCGAGGATCGCGTGGAACGCTCGTTTCTGCCGTTGCTCGAGCGCCTCGGGCTGCCGGGCTTTCGCCGCTGGGTGGCGGAGAACTTCACCTCCGAAGACCGCTCGCTCTGACGCCCGCAGTGTGTGCCGCGTGCGCCGCGCGTTCAGCCGAAGCTGAACCCCGAATGGCGCATGCCCATGAACGTACCGTTGTAGGTGGTGGTGCCACGGTCTGCCCCGGCGGCCCCGGCGACCACCATCAGCGGCAAGAGGTGTTCTTCGCGCGGGTGTGAAAGCCGAGCGCCCGGCGCCTGCGCCCACTGCACGAGCCTGCGATCGCGTTCGTCGGCCGGCAGGCTCACGGTCTCGCGCAGCCAGCTGTCGAACGTTTCCGACACCGGGATGGCTCGCCGATCCTGAAACGCTCGCAGGTTGTGGAACGTCATGCCGCTGCCGAGGATGAACACGCCTTGTTCGCGCAACGGCGCAAGCGCACGCCCGAGCGCAAGGTGCTCGGCCGGATCGAGGCCGCGCTTGAGCGACAGCTGCAACGTTGGGATCTGCGCCTGAGGGTAGGCGACTTTCAGCGGCACGAACGCGCCGTGGTCGAAGCCGCGCTGCGCATCGGCGCCGGTCTGCCAGCCTGCGTCGTCGAGCAGCTCGCGCACGGTCGTGGCGAGCTCCACGGCGCCCGGGGCAGGCCAGCTGAGCTGATAGGCCTCGCGCGGGAAGCCGTAGTAATCGAAAAGCAGCGGCGGGTGCGCCGCCGTCATCACCGTGGGCACAGCCTCTTCCCAGTGCGCTGAGATCATCAGCAGCGCTGTGGGCTCGCTCTTGGGGAGCGCAGGCAGCGCGCGCAGGTAGCCCGCGAGATCAGTGACCTCGGCCGGCGGAAAGCCGAGATCCACGAACGGCCACGGACCGCCGCCGTGGGGCACGAAGGCCACGGGCATGCGTGCCGTGCTGGCTGGCTCGTGGGTGCTTTTCGTTCCCTGGGTCATGATGGCCGCTCCGTTTCGACTGTTGCACAACCTGGCAACGAAAGTCGGCGCCGGTAACCGGATGGTTTCACAACAGAGCGTTGCGCCGGTGAGACAATGCCCCGCCGAAGCCGGTATGGGTGGGCGGCCCGGGCCGTCTCGGTTGCGCGCACCCATCCTGGTGTGCCAGGCGCTTGCATCGGCTCGCGGCCGGAAGGAAGATGCGCGCGAGGTCTACCTTGCAGAAGATCCACGACGTAGTCTTGATCGCCGGCGACGGCATCGGTCCAGAGGTCATGAACGCCACGCGGCGCGTGCTCGAAGCCACCGGGGCGCCGCTGCGCTTCACCGAGCGGCCCGCCGGCGAAACCGCCCTCGCGCAGGGTCACCGGGACGTGCTGCCCGAGGGCACCGTCGATGCGGTTCGCGAGTTCCACCTCGCGCTCAAGGGGCCGTGCACCACGCCGATCGGCAGCGGCTATCGCTCCGTCAACGTGGCACTGCGCAAGGCGCTCAATCTGTACGCTGCGGTGCGCCCGGTGCGCAGCATGCCGGGCATCAAGACCCGCTACGAGAACGTCGATCTCGTGATCATGCGCGAGAACACCGAGGGTCTGTACAGCGGCGTCGAGAACGTGATCACCGACGACGTGGTGGCCTCGATGAAGGTCGCCACGCGTCCCGCTTGCCGTCGCATCGCGCAATACGCGTTTCGCTACGCCACGCATCGGCGCAGGAAGAAGATCACGGCGTTCCACAAGGCGAACATCATGAAGCTGACCGACGGGATGTTCCTCGAGGAAGCCCGCAAAGTGCACAAGCACGACTACCCGAACATCACCTACGACGAGATGATCATCGACGCGGCGATGATGCGCATCGTGCAGGACCCGTCACGCTTCGACGTGCTGCTGTGCGAGAACCTGTACGGCGACATCATCTCGGATCTGTGCGCAGGCCTGGTCGGTGGTCTCGGCGTCACGCCGGGCGCGAACATCGGCGACACCGACGCGGTGTTCGAGGCGGTGCATGGCTCGGCGCCGGACATCGCAGGCCAGGGCATCGCCAACCCGCTGGCTCTGCTGATGAGCGCCGCGATGTTGCTCAATCACATCGCCGACACGCGCGACGACGAGCGCTGTCGCGTGGCGGCCGCCTCGATCCGCACCGCCTACGACGCCGCGCTCGAGGCGGGCGAGCGCACGCGCGACCTCGGTGGCCTGCTCGGTACCGAAGCGTTCGCCGACGTGGTGATCAAGCGGCTGCCCACCAAGGTGTAGGCCGCCGCCGTCGCAGTCTCGGTGCCCTTCTCACGCAGCCGCTCTCGCCGCCACCAGCTGCTGCATACGACGCACTGCTTCGGCGGCGCCATCGTGGCCGCGCACCAGCGTGCGTAGCCGCGCTGCCGCCGTTCGATAGCTCGGCCCACGCGCCTGCTCGACTGCCGCGCGCAAGCGTTCGCGCGTGACTGAGTGCAGCGGGATACGGATCCCGGCGCCCGCGCGAGCCAGGCCGTCGAGGTTCGCCTGTTGCTCCCACTGAAAGCCGATGCCCACCACGGGCAGGCCCGCCCACACGGCTGTCTGCACGGTGCCCTGTCCACCGTGCGTGACCGCCACGTCGGCGAGCTCGCAGACCGTGTGCGCCGGCAAGTAGCGCGCTGCAAAGAAGTTGTCGCTCGCGGCACCGAGCACGGCCGGATCGACGATGGTCGTGGTCGCACAGACGACGTTGAGCTCCGGCACGCTGCGCAGCGCGGCCACGACTTGCTTGAGCAGCTCGACCGTGCCGGAGCTGCCCATCGCGCAGTAGATCTTGGGCCCCGGGCGTGAGAACACGCGCGTCACTTCCGGCGGCATGGGCAGCTGCTCCATGCGTGCGAACACTGGCCCGCAATACGCGTAGCCCAGAGGCAGGTCCTCGGCGGCAAGGCCGCTCAGCTCTGGCAGATCGGGCAGCAAGGTCAGCTCGCCGCGCACGAGCGCGGTGTAGTTGTAGATCGGCGGCAGGCCGTAGTGCGCGCGCACCTCGTTGAACACCACGGTGGACTTCTTGGCGACGTCGCCCAGCATCACTCTATTGATGATCACGCGCTTGAGCTTCGCGGGCAGCAGCCGACGCAAGACGAAGTTCGTTTCCATCGCGTTGGGGAACGAGGCCATGCCTTTCTCGAAGAACGCAGGGCACAGCGCGGTGGGCACGAACGTCACCATCGGCAAGCGCGCGTGCGGCACCGAGATCAGGCAGCTGAGATTGAGGCCGCAGAACACGCCGTCGGGCTGCCACTGCCGGAACGCCTCAAGCTCGGACTCGACCATGGCCGTCAGCTCTTCGCGCGTGAAGGGCAGCGGCGCGCTGATCGGTGCGCGGTGCTGATCCATGTCCATCAGGAACTTATGTTGCGCTTCGGTCACCAGCGGCTGCAGCTCCACCGGGTCGAAGCCGGCGTCTTGCACCTGCTCCACGTGGTACCCGCCGTGGTGGTAGAACTTCACCTCCGCGCCGGTCGCGCGCATCGCCTTGGCGATCTCGATTGCACGCGAGCAGTCGCCCAGGTTGTAGGCGTGCGAGAAGAAGGCCCAGCGCTGGGGGCGCCGCGTGGTCGGTGGCTCGATCATGGCTCCTCGCATACCGCGCCCGGTCTGGCTTTCCAATGGCCTGGTTTACGGGTCGTCGCGTGCAGGGACACGGACCCAGCGGAGGCGGCGGTGCCGGATCGCCACCACACGCACGAGCCGTGCAGCATTCTGGAGATCTCGTAGACCAATGAGGGCATGCTTGCGCAGCGCGCGCGAAACCGGCCCAGAGCATCCTCGAGCCCTTGTGTTTGATCCCCATTTCGAGCCCAACCCCGATGCCTCGTCTCGTCGAGATCCTATTCTTCGCCGGCTGCCCTCACACGGATCAGGCCCGAAACGCTGTGCGCGCCGCGCTCGAGCAGCTGCGCTTGGCCGAGGCCGTGGAGGTGAGGGAAATCGAAGTGCACGACGCAGGGCACGCGCGCCAGCTGCGGTTTCTCGGATCGCCGAGCGTGCGTGTGGGCGGTCGTGACGTGGAGCCCTCGGCCGATCGGCGCAACGACTTTGGCATGCAGTGCCGCGTCTATCGCGCGGGCGACGAGGCTTTTGGCGCGCCGCCCGCGGCGTGGGTCGCAGCCAGCCTGCTACGCCATTGCAAGCCCGGGGCTGCGGATGAATGAGTCTGGTTCCGTGTTGCGACGCTGCCTGGTCCTGTTCACCCTCGTCGTGAGTTGCCACCGCAGTCCGCCGCCGGACAGGTCCGCGGCCACGCTGCAGCCAACGGCGGGCAGCAGCACGCGAACGCCGGAGCAGATCCGTCGTCAGGGCAATCACCTGATCGGAGCGGGCTCGGCGTATCTGCAAGCGCACGCGCACAACCCGGTCGAGTGGTACCCGTGGGGTGCCGAGGCGCTGGCCCTCGCCGTGAAGCTCGACCGTCCGATCTTTCTGTCGATCGGCTACGTGTCTTGCCACTGGTGTCACGTGATGGAATCAGAGGTCTTCGAGCACGACGATGTGGCGATCTTCCTCAACGAGCACTTCATTTCGATCAAGGTCGACCGCGAGGAGCGACCCGATCTCGATGCAGCTTACATGAGCGCGGTCGAGGCCATGACGGACGGCGGTGGCTGGCCGATGACGGTGTTTCTCACCCCCACGGGGCGGCCATTTTTCGGCGGAACCTACTTCCCGCACGACGACTTCCTGCGCGTCATCCAGAGCGTCGCAGACAGGTTCCGCAGCGAGCGCGATGCGGTCGAGAGCCAGGGTGCCGTGCTCTATCAAAGAATAGCGGCGAGCTTGCCAAGCAACCCGCAGCCCGGCCTGCAAGGCCCCGAGCTGAGAGCGATCGCCAAGGCCGCAGTGCGCAACGTGGATCCGCAGTGGGGCGGATTTGCCGGGCGCATGAAGTTCCCTACGCCGATCCGCTGGCGCTTTCTGCTCCACGCCTACCGCAAGTGGGCTGACCCGGAACTCGCCGCAGCGTTGCGCAAGACGCTCGATGCGATGGCCAACGGCGGTCTGCACGATCAGATCGGCGGCGGCTTCTTTCGCTACACCACCGAGCCAACTTGGACGGTTCCGCACTTCGAGAAGATGCTCTACGACAACGCGCAGCTGGCAGCGCTCTACCTCGAAGCCGCCGTGGCCCTCGACGAGCCCCGCTATCGTGAAGTCGGTGAAGATACGCTCGACTTCTTGCTGCGACAGATGCAGCTGACCAGTGGCGGGTTCGGCGCAAGCTTCGACGCCGACAGCGCAGGTACAGAAGGCGCGACCTATCTCTGGACGCCCGCCCAGTTACGTGCGGTCGCAGCCGACGCCGACGGTGCTGTGCTGGCAACCCTGCTCGGCGTGACCGAGGCGGGGAACTTCGAGCGAGAAAGCGTGCCGACCTGGCACGCGGCGGTCAGCCTGAGCGCAGCGGACCTGACCCACGCGCGGCAGGTCTGGCAGCGCTGGCGATGGAAGCTGCTCGAAGCACGGCAAGCACGGCCGCAGCCGGCCTTCGATCAAAAGCTCGTCACCGCGTGGAACGGCCTCACGATCAGCGCGCTCGCGCTGGGCTATCGAACGAGCGCAGACGTGCGGTATCGAGACGCTGCCGAACGGGCCGCCAGCGCGACCTGGACCAACAATCGACAGCCTGCGGGTGACCTCGCACGCACTTCCAACGGCGGGCGCGCTGGCGAGGCGGCGATTCTCGATGATTATGCCGACCTGGCGCTCGCGCTCCTGGACTTGTTCGAGGCAACTGGCGATAGCCGACAGCTGGAACGAAGCGTTGCGTTGGCTACCGAGGCGGTGCAGCGCTTTGCGAGCCCTGCCGGCGCCTGGTTCTTGACCTCGAGGGTTGACCAACAACCGCTCGGGCGGCGTGTCGAAGTCTTCGACCATGTGGAGCCCTCGGGTAACTCGGCGATGCTCAGCCTGCTCGGGCGGCTCGCGACCGCGACCGGCGGCAGCGCCTTCGCGGCGTCACAGCGGGCAGCGCTGCTCGCGTACTCGGCGACGCTGCGTGAGCGAGGCCTCGAGATGGCGGGCTGGCTCGATGCGGCGCTCGTGCTCGCAGGCCCGTGCTACGAGATCGTCGTGGCTGGCGACCACAGCGTAGCGCAAACCCAGGCGCTCGATGCCGTGTGGTCGCGCTTGCTGGCTCCGTGGATCACGGGCGTGGTCACCCCTTCGCAGGGCGCCCCCGCGGAGCTAGAGCGCCTGCTACCCGCGGCATCCGAGAAACGCGCACGCCTCGGCACAGCGGTCGCCTACGTCTGCGCGACCGGCTCGTGCAAGCTGCCAACGTCCGACGCCACGCGGTTACGAGCGGACGCTCTCGCCGGTTGGACGCACTAGCGAGCCCGTTCGCGCCAGCGCGCCTACTCCTTCACGTCTCCACGCGCGAAGATGCTGGCCACGAACGACAGCACGTCGTTCGCGGAGGCCTCGTTGTAGCCGTAGTACTTGATCAACCGGCTCTTGATCACGTCGATCTTGTCCTGCGTGTCCTTGTCGATCACGTTCGACACGAACGAGCTGAGCTTGATCGAGTCTTTCTGGTCCTCGAAGAGCTTCATTTCGAGGGCGCGGCGCAGCCGGTCGTTGGTGTCGTAGGTGAACTTCTTGCCCTCGATCGCCAGCGCACCGATGAAGTTCATGATCTCGCGGCGGAAGTCGTCTTTGCGGTTCTCGGAGATGTCGATCTTCTCCTCGATCGAACGCATGAGCCGCTCGTCGGGCGCCTCGTCGCGGCCGGTGTAGCGGTTCTTGACCTTCTCCTTGAGCGTGTAGGCGCGCACGTTGTCGATGTAGTTCGCGCACAGCCGGGCGATCGCGCCCTCGTCGGCGCTGATCGCGCGCTGCACCTCGTTCTTCACGATCTCCTCGTACTCGCCCTTCACGATGGCGATGGTCTCGGCAAAGCGCTTGCGCTGATCTTCATCCGAGAAGAGCGAGTGGTGCTTCAAGCCCTTTTCCAGCTCGTTGAGCACCATGAACGGGTTGATGTAGCCCTCCACGCCGTCGCGCACCAGGGCGTTACTGATCTTGTCCTGCACGTAGCGCGGCGACACGCCGTCGAGACCTTCGCGCTCGGTCTCCTTGCGCAGCTCCTTCACGTTGTCCTGCGTGAAGCCGGGCAGCACCTTGCCATCGTAGAGCTTGAGCTTCTGCAAGAGCGAGATCTGGTGCTTCTTGGGCTCCTCCAGGCGCGTGAGCACGGCCCACATCGCCGCGACCTCCAGCGTGTGCGGCGCGATGTGCTTGCCGCGCAGGCGCTCCTGCGAGAAGTCCTTCTCGTAGATCTTGATCTCCTCGCTCACCCTGGTGATGTACGGGATGTCGATCTTGATCGTGCGGTCGCGCAGCGCCTCCATGAACTCGTTGTTCAAGAGGCGCTGGTACTCGGCCTCGTTCGTGTGACCGATGATCACCTCGTCGATGTCGGTCTGCGCGAACTTCTTGGGCTTGATCTTATGCTCCTGGCTGGCGCCCAGGAGGTCGTACAGGAACGCGACGTCGAGCTTCAGGACCTCGATAAATTCAATCAGGCCGCGATTGGCGATGTTGAATTCGCCGTCGAAGTTGAAGGCGCGAGGGTCGCTGTCCGAGCCGAACTCGGCAATCTTGCGGTAATTGATGTCGCCCGATAGCTCCGTCGAGTCCTGGTTCTTCTCGTCCTTGGGCTGGAACGTGCCGATGCCGACGCGGTCCTTCTCCGAGAGGATCATGCGGCGGATGCGCACGTGCTGGATCACCTTCGACCAGTCCCCGCCGTACTTGTCCATGAGGCGCGTGAAGATGAAGCGGCAGGCGGGATCGAGATCGCCGTCGACGTGGACCGTGAACTGGTCGTTCGAGAGGCCGAGGTCCTTGATGGCGCGGTCGCGCCAGGCGAGCGGGATGAGGCGCAGCGGCTCCTCGTGCATCGGGCACTTGAAGCGGGTGTTCTCGGCGCCGGCCATCCCGACGTCCTCGAGGTTCACCCAGTCGAAGGTGTAGAGGGCGCCATCCGGGGTCCTCGAGTAGTGCTCGATCCCCTTCTTCAGGAGGCGCGCGATCGTCGACTTCGACGAGCCGACCGGACCGTGGAGCAGGATGACGCGCTTC
>DASVHQ010000009.1:0-150383 GCA_036382515.1 Polyangiales bacterium
TCAGTGGCTCGGGGCCGGCGTACGTATTCCTTTTGGCCGAGGCGCTGACCGAGGCCGGCGTGCGCGTGGGCTTGCCCTTGGAGGCCGCGAGCAAGCTCGCAACCCAGACGGTCTACGGCTCGGGCAAGTTGCTCCACGGCAGCAGCGAGCCACCCGCGGAGCTGCGTCGACGCGTGACGAGCCCCGGCGGCACCACGCAAGCGGGCCTCGCGCGCATGGAAGAGCTCGGCCTGCGCGCGGCGCTCGTGTCGGGTGTCGAGGCCGCGCGCGATCGCGGCCGAGAGCTGGGACGCGACGCGGCCGAGAAGCTCGCGAAGGGCTAGGGACAGCCACTAGGCAGCGCTCGGGCGCTGGCCGAAGATCGCGGTGCCGATGCGCAGCATCGTGGCGCCTTCTTGGATCGCGACTTCGAGGTCGTCGCTCATGCCCATCGACAGCTCGTGCAGACCGTGCTCGCTCCCGAGCTCGCGCAGGCGCCGGAAGCTCGCACGGCTGTGCTCCGGATCGCTGACCACGGGTGGGATCGCGAGCAGCCCCCGGAGGTGCAACGCCGGCAATGCACGCAGGCCTGCCACGAGCCCGGGCAAGTCCGCGATGGCGGAGCCGGCCTTCTGCGCTTCGGCGCCGATGTTGACCTGCACGAGCACCTCGAGCGTGCGGCCCTCCTCGGCTGCGCGCGCGGCCAGCGCGTCGCCCAGACGCAACGAGTCCACGGTGTCGACCGCGCAGCCGATGCGCGCCACCTCTTTGGCCTTGTTGCGCTGCAAGCGTCCGATCAAGCGCCAACGTAGGTCAGAGAGGTCTGCCAGCTCAGCCGCCTTCTGCACCAGCTCCTGCACGTAGTTCTCGCCGAACTCACGCTGGCCCTGCGCATACGCCGTGCGGATCGCATCGACCGAGTGACGCTTGCTCACGGCGATCAGCTTCACACTCTCGGGCGAGCGCCCCGCCTTGACACAAGCCGCTGCGATGCGCTCGCGCACAGCCTGCAGGCCGATCGCAACCTGCGCCTGCTCGGCCGCGCTCACGGCCAACGCTCCACGACACCGGCGCGCATCAGCGCCTGCAGGGTTTCCACGGCAGGCATGCCCACCACGTTCGTGTACGAGCCGGTGATGGCGCGCACCAGTCCCGCGCCCAGCCCCTGGATCGCGTACGAGCCGGCCTTGTCGCGCCCTTCCCCGGACGCGACGTAGGCTTGCATCGTCGACGCGTCGAGTTCGCGAAACTGCACCGCGGTGGTCAGCGCAAAGTCGTCGGCGTAGCCGCCGTCGATCTCGCGCACAGCGAGCGCGGTGATCACCTCGTGCGTGCGACCCGCGAGCAAGCCCAGCATGCGCACGGCGTCGACATCGTCCCGGGGCTTGCCGAGCACCTCGCCCTCGATGAGGACGATGGTGTCGGCCGCGAGCACCAGCGGCCGCGCCCGATCGCCCGACCAGCGCTGCGCGACTTCGACCGCTTTCTCGGCCGCCAGGCGCCGTACGTGTACGCCAGGAGTCTCGCCCGGCAGCAACGTCTCGTCGATGCCACTCGGCTCGACCCGGAAGGCCACGCCGAGCTGCCCGAGGATCTCGCGCCGACGCGGCGACGCGGAGGCCAGGATCAGCGCTCTGTTCTGCTCCACGACGGCCGTCCCTAGCGCGACGCGAGGCCGCGGTCTTTGTCTTCGAGATAGCGCTTGTACCGACGCACGTAGGTGCGACTCACCTGCTGCGCATCGAGCTTCAAGCTCTTGGCGAACTCGCTCAGGAAGCCGGACACGTACACCACCGCCGGCAGATGCGCGAAGTCGTCGTCCTCGATCGCCTTCAGATACTGCAAGCCAATCTTCGTCTTCTGCGAAACGTCGCGCAGGCTCACGCGATGAGCTTCGCGCACCTGACGCAAGAGCGGCCCCGTGAACACCGTGTCCGGAGTGATCTCCGGCAATGCGCGTGGCTCTTCGTTGGCAGCCGGTTCGGCGGCGGGCTGCGGCGGCGGCTGCATGCTCGGCGGGAACACCGAAAGCTCGTACGGCCTGCGGCGGGCGGGATCGAGCAGCACGTCGAAGGCCTCGTCGAGCCGGGCACGCAGTGTCTCGATCTCGTGCGGCTCGAGCAAGCCGTAGCAGGCCAGTGAATCGTGTGCGTAGAGCTCGCGACAGCGCTTGTACGCGCGCCGAATCTCTTCTTCGGTCGCACCGCGTTCGACCTCGAGCACGTCGTGATGGCTCTCGAGCGGCACCGCAGAGACACGCTGGGCTCGCGGGCCCGCAGCCTCGCTGGCGAGCACGCGCCGCGCGATCTTCTCGAGCTTCTTGCTCGACTTCGCGCCTGGCACTTCGAGCAAGAGCGGCCGGCGATTGCGCACGCAGGTCCAGACGGTGTCGTCATGATCGATGTGACCCATGTACTCGACCGCTAGCCCGAGCCTGCGGCGCGCAGCGCTCTGCATGTCGAAGCCGAGCTGCAAGTCGGCGCGCAGGCGCGTCTGGCTGATCACGATGCTCGGGCGAAAGCTCTCCATCGCCGCCTGCACGGTGGCCACGAGCGGCAGGCGCTGCCGCTCGACCTCCTTGAGCAGATCCAGCGGCGGAGGTGCCGAGCCGAGCGCCTTCAGGTGCTTGGAGAGCGCATCGCGCTCCGCCGTATCCTTCGCGCTGAGCAAGACGTAGCGCGCGAACGCGGCGCGCAGAAACTGATACGTGTTCTCGAGCGCGGTCGGTTCCGGCACGGTCACGAAGATCGGCAGGTCCGCGGCGAGATAGGCATCGACGACCTCGCGGCCCCAACCCACGCCGATGTCGAGCACGACGTAATCGGCTTCGAGCGTGCGCAGCTTCTCGACCAACTTCACCAGGCGCTCCGCGCGCGCGACCGACGGGCCGGGATCGTCGAGGCCCGCGTGCAACAAGCGCAGCCCTGGGAATGGCGTCTTGACCAGCGCCTCCTCGATGAGCCCCGTGCCATCGCGCCGCACGCCCATGCGCCCTGCCCGGGCGAGCGAGGCCGGCTTGCGCATGCCCAGACACGTGTGCAGGTTCGCGCCGCTCGGATCGGCGTCGACGAGGATCACACGCCGCCCGATGGTGGCCAGGTAGAGCGCGAGATTGCTCGCGAGCACGGTCTTGCCCACACCACCGCGCGCACCGGCGATCGCGACGACGCGCTTGGGTCGCAGGCGCGGCGGAGCGTCGGGCGACTCGACCTCGACGTCGATCGCGGCTGGCTCGGGCAGCGCACGCCGCTCGGCCTCGGCGTCGAGCACGCTGTCCTCGTCGAGCGGCGGCTCGCTGAGCAACTCCAGCTCGTCGCTGGACACCCCGGGTGGGCCGGTCGGCTTCGGGCGCTTTGGGTCGTGTTCCCCGGACATGCCCGCGCTCTGTACCAAGCACGCACGCGCTAAGCAAACCAAGCTCGCGCGATGCAGCCGGCACAGCGCGCGTCCCGCGGGAAAAGCGCGGTTCAGCCCGCGACGGCGGTCGGTCGCGCACCCAAGAAGGGTTCCCACTCGGCAAAATGACGTGGCGCAGCCGAGAGCGCGGCCGCCAGCGTCCAGTTCGGCCGGGTTGGCTCGCGCGACAGCCGCATGCCCGCGCCGTCGGGTGTGCGGCCGCCCTTGCGGAAGTTGCAGCGCCGACACGATGTCACCAGGTTCTCCCAGGTCGTCGTGCCGCCGTGACTGCGGGGCGTGACGTGGTCCAGGTTCAGCTCCTTCACCATGGGCCGGCGGCCGCAGTACTGGCAGGTGAAGTCGTCGCGCAGGTACACGTTGCGGCGACTCAGCCGTAGCGTGGTCATAGGTACGCGACCGTAGCGATGCAGCAGCACGACGCGCGGCACGCGCAACGGTCCCGACGATGTACCAATGGTCTCGTCGCCGTGCTTCGGCGCGACGCTCATCCACATCTCGAAGTCGTAAGCGTCGTACTTGTCGTCGAGCGCGTGTGCCGCGCCGCCGAACAGGAGCAGCAACGCGCGACGTGCTGGAGTGACCCGCACGGGTTGATAGTGACGGTTCAACACCAAGACAGGTGCGTTCAGACCGTAAACCATCAGAAGCCTCGCGAACGCGGCCACGCGCCGCGTGACCGCATCCTTAGAATAGCGCAGTTCGTCGGGGCATGCCGCGGCTCGCACCACAGCCACGCAACGCGCGCGTGGATGGACCGATGAGCGCGGCATGATGCCCAGTTCCCAACGCCTGCCCTGCTGCACCGCCCTGCTCGCAGCCCTGAGCGCAGGTTGCCTTTCTGCCCCACCGGGACCCACCCGCAACGCTGACGACGGGGGACGCGCCAGTGTGGGGTTCAGCGCCACCGACTGGTCCGACCTCAGGGTCGAGCCGAACGCCCTACCGAGACGCCCTCACCTGCAGCTGACGTTCGATCGACCGCTGGCCCAGCAGCCACAGGGCGTCTTCTTGCTCGAAGGAGCGGCCGACGACGCACTCGCGCAGGACTTGCAGCTGCCGCCGTTGGCAGCAGCGCACGCGGCGCGTGAGGTGGCTTGCGAGATCGCCTACCGGGGCGCCCAGGTGGTGCTCACCCCGAGAGCTGCGCTCAGCCCGGGAGCAACTTACACGCTCGCGCTCGCCGGCTACGCGCGTACCCGCGACGGCGCGAAGCTCGAGCCTAGCGGCGAGGCGTGGATCCAAGCGCTCACGGTCGCAGACAATCCGCAGGCCGGAGCACGCGCGCTCGCCACCTGGCCGGCAGACGGCAGCGCAGGCGTGCCCACGAATCTCACATTCGCCGCACTGGTCTTCGACGGCATGATTGCGAACGAGGCCGCAGGCGTGTGGCTGCAAGATCCAGACGGCTTGGCCGTGCCGACCGCCGCCGCCAGCCGCCTGCCGTGTTCGGAGCTGGATGACCGCGGCCAGAGCTGTGTGCAGATCAAGCTCGATCGATCCCTGCTAGCGAACACGCGCTACGAGCTCACCACCGGCCACGCGCTGCTCGACGCGCACGGGGCGCCCGTCGAGCACGTCGCGGCGAGCTTCGTCACGGGGCCCGGTCCCGACTTCCGCGCACCGCGTGTGCTCGAAACGCCGTGCGGCGTCGACGAAGCATCGATCCCGGGCGCCTGCGTGCTCACCGACGATCGCAGCGTGAGCGTGCGCGTGACCAGCGACGCCGCGTTCCGATTGCAGGCGCTCCTCGATGCCAGCGTGTCCGCACGCTTGGCTTCCGAAACCAGCGTGGCGTGGGCGCAGCGTGACCTCTCGCCCGGACAGCCCGTGCGGCTCGAGCTGGCGGTCTTCGACGCCGCAGGCAACACGACGCGCATGCACGCACGCCTCACAACGCAAACCTCTCTACCCGCACTCGCGATCAGCGAGCTGCGCGCCGACCCTATCGGCAGCGAGCCTGCGCAAGAGTTCGTGGAAGTTTGGAACTACGGGCAATCACCGATTGCGCTGCGAGGCTTCAGCTTGAGCGACGACCCACTCGCTGTGCCCACGCGCATCGACAGCGACGCCGTCGTGTACCCGGGCGCACGCGCCTTGCTCGTGGCTGACACCTTCGACGCACACGACGCGCGCGACGTGCCCCCAAAGGCGGGCGCGCTGCTCGTACGTGTCGGCAAAGCGCTCGGCAAGTCGGGACTGTCGAACCGCGGCGCAGCTCTCTTCCTGCGCGATCCACAAAATCGCAGGGTCAGTGCTGCGCCTGCTGTGCCTGCCCCGCGCGCCGGCGTGTGCAACGTGCGAATCACCAGCGACCTGCGCAGCGGCGAGCCAGGCAGCTTCGGCTATGCGGCCGGAGAAACTTGCACGCCGGGCTGGTAGAAGACCCGGCTGCGAGCGAAGCTGGCGTGCGCAAGCGTGTCGCCCGCCATGAACCTGGAACAAGCGCTCAACGTCACGATCGACGACGTCTTGTACCGTAGCGCCGACGGCCAGTTCAGCGTGGTTGCCGCCACGGCCGAGCCCTCCAGTGAGAGGGTCGTGCTGGTCGGCGAGCTGCGCGACAGCGCGCCCGGCGAGACGCTGCGCGTGCGCGGTCGCTTCGAGCAGCACGCAACCTACGGCAAGCGCCTGCGCGTCACGAGCTTCACGCCGATCACACCCAGCACCGCGGCAGGCATCGCGCGCTACCTCGGCTCGGGCCTGATCCCGGGCATCGGCCCCGCCATGGCGGAGCGCCTGGTGGGACGCTTCGCCGAACGCACGCTCGATGTGATCACGACCCAGTCCGCGCGCCTGCGCGAGGTGCCGGGCATCGGTCCGCAGCGCGCGCATGCCATCGCCGAGGCCGTGCGCAGCCGGCAAGCCGAAGCCGAGCTGATGTCGTTTCTACATGCCCTCGGCCTCGGTCCATCGGCGGCCAAGCGCGTGCGCCAGAAGTACGGGGCCGAAGCGGCCAGCGTGGTGCGCGACGACCCGTACCTCGTGGCAGAACAGGTCGCAGGCATCGGCTTTCGTACGGCGGACGCGATGGCGAGCGCCCTCGGCTACGCGCAGGACGATCCGCGTCGCGCGGCCGGCGCCGTCTTGCACTTGCTGGGGCGTGCGGCCGACGAGGGACACTCGTTCCTGCTTCGCGCAGACCTGGTCAGCCAGGCCAGCACGCTCGGCGTGCCGGAGGAGCGGGCGAGCGCGGCTCTCACCGATCTCTCGGCTCGCGACCTGGTCGTGGTCGATGACGACGCGGTGTACCCGCCGCCGTTGTTTCGCGCGGAGGTCGAGGTCGCGCAGCGTCTGCAGCGGTTGGCGGCACGTGCCTTGCCGCCCGCCAACGCCACGCAGGCGATCGAGGCCGCGATGGAGACCTGGTTCGCACCTGCACAACGTGCCGCAGTCGCGGCCAGCTTCGCGCACGGCCTCTTGGTTCTGACCGGCGGCCCTGGGACTGGCAAGACCACGACGACGCGCGCCATCGTGCAAGCGCACCGGGCACAGGGCCACCGCGTGCTCCTGTGCGCGCCGACCGGACGCGCGGCCAAGCGCTTGAGCGACGCCACCTCCGACGAGGCCAAGACCATCCACCGTATGCTCGAGTGGAACCCCGCGACGGGTGCGTTCGCGCGTGGCGCGCACTCAGCGCTCGAGACCGACCTGCTCCTGGTCGACGAGGCGTCGATGCTCGACGTGCAGCTCGCGCAGCGCTTGCTCGCAGCCCTTCCGAAGACCGCCAGCCTCGTGTTGGTCGGCGACGCCGATCAGCTCCCACCGGTGGGTCCGGGCCCCGTGCTGCGGGAGCTGCTGCTGAGCGGCGTCGGCACGGTGGTGCAGCTGACCGAGGTCTTCCGCCAGGCCCAAGAGAGCGCGATAGTGCGTGCCGCGCACGAGATCCACCACGGCAAGCGCCCCACGCCCACCGAGACCGGCAGCCGCGGAAGCGGCGACTTGTTCGTGATCCGCGCCAGCGACCCGCCCAGCATCCAGGCACGCCTGCTCGAAACCCTGCAGCGCATGCACACGGCGTACGGCCTGCACCCAGTGCACGACGTGCAGGTGCTCACGCCGATGCGCAAGGGCCCGCTCGGCACCGAAGCCCTCAACCGTTTGTTGCAGGCGGCCCACAACCCGGAGCCCGGGCTGCTCGATCCGCGCGCACAAGCCGTGACCGCCAAGGATGCGCGCCCCCGCCTGCGCGTCGGCGACAAGGTGATGCAGCTGCGCAACGACTACGAGCGCGAGGTCTGGAACGGCGATCTGGGCACGGTCACGCGCGTGGATGCCGGCGTGGTGTTCGTCGACATGGGCGGCAAAGCGGTGAGCTACGAGCGCGACGCACTCGACGCGGTGTCGCTCGCTTACGCCTCCACCGTTCACAAGGTGCAGGGCAGCGAGTTCCCGGCCGTGATCGTGGTGCTGCACTCCACGCACCACGTTCTGCTCACCCGCGCGCTGCTCTACACGGCCGTGACGCGCGCCCGCAAGCTCGTGGTCATCCTCGGCGACGACCGCGCGCTTGCGCGTGCCATCGGCAACGTGCAGCCGCGCGCGGTCAATACGCGCCTGCGGACACGCTTGCTACGCGCGGAGCCAAGCGCCTGACCCGCTCAGCTCGCACATGGCAGCGAGCTCCAACGCCACGCTTACTTGCCGAGCGCGGCTAGCAGCCCGTCGTGGAAGCCAGGGCGGAAGCCCTTGATGCGTTCGTTGGCGCGGCTGGGGTGCACACGGTTGGTGAGCAACACGATCACCAGGTCGCGCTCCGGGTCACACCACATGGAGGTACCGGTGAAGCCGAGATGGCCGAAGGTGCGCGCACTCATCCGGCGGCCGGCCGAGCTGCTGTCGGCGCTCTTGCCGTCCCAACCCAGGCGCAACGACGTGCCCTCGATCGGCTTGAGGGCGTCTTCGATCAGCTTCTGCGGCAGGAAGTCACCGCGGCCGAGCACGGAGTCCAGGACGGCGCGACAGAACGTGGCCACCGCGCGCGCGGTGCCGAACAGCCCCGCGTTGCCCGCCACACCGCCGAACGCCGCACAATTCTCGTCGTGCACCTCGCCGCGGATCAGCCGGCCGCGCCACTCGCACCACTCGGTGGGGGCCGCCTCGCGGACCATCTGGGCGCGCCGATCGGGCGCCAGCGCGGCCGGAAAGAACAGCTCCGAGGAGATCCCCAGCGGGTCGGTGACCTCGCGACTGATCACACGGTCGAGCTTCTCGCCGGCGGTCCGGGCGATCACCTCGCCCGCGATCAGGTAGCCGAGGTCACTGTACAGGGGCCCCTTCACTTCGCCTTCTGCGGGACGCCGCGAGGCTTCGCTCAGGATCCAGCGCCGAGCCGCCGCCGTGCCCGGGTCGTGTGGCACGTCCAGATACAGCCCACCCCAGTCAGCGAGACCGGAACGGTGCGTGAGCAACATCTCGAGCGTCGCGAGCCCGCCCACGCCGCCGCGCACGTCAGTGACCACCGAATCGGTGCGCACATCGAGCGAGAGCTTGCCGGCGGCGACCAGCCGCAGCGCTGCGGTTGCGACGATGGGCTTGGTCAGCGAGGCCAGATCGTACGGCGTCGAGGGTCGCACCTCGGTCTCGCCCATACGCAGCTTACCCGCCGCCACGTCGACAGAAAGCACTTGATCGCCGTCGCGCCAGTTGACGCATGCGACACCCCCGGGGAAAGCTTGGCCAGCTACGCCGGCGTCCATCAACCGGCTGGCCTCTCGCTGCACCCGCTGCTTGAGTTCTTCGCTCACGTATCTATCAAGTCTTTCATCACTTCTGGCCGCCGATTCTTCGAACCGGCCGGGGTCTACCCGTACGACTCATGCACCCGTCACTGCGCGAGCTACCGTATGCTACCGCCAAATCGCTGAGGACACTCGGAAAAATTCGTGCCGAGCCCGAGGACTTCCGCGTCGACGAGGTGCCGGCCTACCTACCTACGGGCCTGGGCGAGCACCTGTTCGTGCACTTCGAGAAACGCACGCTAACCACGCGAGATGCCGTGGAACGCCTGGCAAGAGCGCTGGGTGTGAACCCTCGCGACGCAGGCTTCGCGGGCCTCAAGGACAAGCACGCCGTGACCACGCAGTGGGCAAGCTTCGCCGGTGCATCGGCCGAGCTGGCACAGAGCTTGGATCTACCGGGCATCCGTGTGCTTGCGGCAGCCCGCCACGAGAACAAGCTGCGCACCGGCCACCTGCGCGGTAACCGTTTCCAGCTCCGCATCCGCGGCGAGCAGCTGGATGCGTCCGTAGCACGCACGATCCTCGGCGAGCTCGAACGCATCGGGGCCCCCAACTACTACGGCGAGCAGCGCTTCGGGATCGAGGACCGCAACCTGACGCGAGCGCGAGCCTGGGTGCTCGAGGGCGGACGCGCGCCACGCGATCGCTTCGAGCGCAAACTGCTCTTCTCCACCCTCCAGTCGGCCCTCTTCAACGTCTGGCTGGCCGACCGCCTCAACGCCGGCTTGTATGGAAGCGTCGTGCCCGGCGACCTGATGCGCAAAGAGGACACCGGCGGCATGTTCGTCGCGAGCGACGTAGTCGACGCGACCACACGCATGCTCGCCTGGGAGGTCAGCCCCACCGGCCCCATGTTCGGCGGCAAGATGCGCTGGCCCGAGGGTGAGTCCGCGCAGCGCGAGCACGCCGTGCTGCGCGAGGCAGGGATCGCCCTCGACACCCTGTCGGCGCACGCCAAGTACGGCGAGGGTGCACGCCGCCCCGCCCGCGTGAAACCCGCCGGCTGGCAGGTCGACGAAGAAGCCGATGCGCTCTTGATCAGCTTTGAGCTACCCGCCGGGGCTTACGCCACCATGGTGCTGCGCGAGCTCATGAAGCAGGGCCTCGACGGCGCGGAGACTTGACCACCATCCCCTCGTAACCACGATCGTTTGCAGCGCAGCGCGCTGCGCACCGCAGCACGCTTGCCCTGCGCCAGTCCCTTGCGTACCGTGTGCTGCCTCGCACCCGAATCGGCCGGAGTCTCGATGAACATTCAGGAACGGTTAACTGCCTTCGCCATGCTCGGCGCCACGTGGGTCATGTGGTTGCTGGTGCTGTTGTCGGTGCTCAGCATCGCGATCATGTTGGAGCGCGCGTACTTCCTGCTCTCCACGCGCGACGACATCGACAGCCTGCGCAGGGACTTGGTCGACCACCTGCGGCGCGGCGATCTCGCCGGTGCGAAGAAGCGTCTGCAGAGCTCGCCCTCGTTCGAAGCCAGCCTCGCCATGGCGGGGCTCGACTCGGCGGCCGACGGCGCAGCCTCGGCCAGCGAGCGCATGTCCGGCGAAGAGAAGCTCGCCCGGCTCTTGATGGAACGTAACCTCGTGTTCCTCGGCACCGTCGGCAACAACGCGCCGTTCCTGGGCCTGCTCGGCACCGTCATCGGCATCATTCGTTCGTTCCACAGCCTCGACCAGAGTCAGGGCAAGGTCACCGCGGGCTTGATGGCCGACATCGGCGAGGCGCTCGTCGCCACGGCCATCGGCATCCTCGTCGCGTTGCCCGCCGTCGCGGCCTTCAATTACATCCAGCGCATCATCAAGGCGCGCCTGTCACGGGGCGGCGCCCTGGGCAGCGAGGTGATCGCTCACCTGCTCGCCGAGAAGCAACCCGGCGCGACCAGCGCCGCCGCGGCCGAGTAAGCCGATGGCAGGTACCGGCAAATCTGGTGGGGACGACGAAGAGATCATCTCGGCCATCAACGTCACGCCGCTGGTCGACATCGTGCTGGTGTTGCTGATCGTGCTGATGGTCACGTCGAGCTACCTGGTCAGCAAGTCGATCAGCGTCGAGCTGCCCAAGGCCGCGACGGGCGAGGCCTCGAACCCAACCCTCTCCATCTCCCTGGACGTCGATGGCAAACTCTACCTCGACGGCCAGGGGATCGAACAAGATGCCCTGCAAGCCAAGATCCGCGGCGCATACACGGCCGACCACGACGTGAAGGCCATTATCTCCGCCGACGGCCGCGTCAAGCACATGCAGGTGGTCGCGATCATCGACCTACTGCGGCAAGAGAAGATCACGAAGTTCGCGATCAACACGAGCCCGCTCGAAGTGAAGAAGGCGAAGTAGCGCGCACTACGCGGGCAGCGACGGCAGTTTCGAGTCGGGGGCACGACGCCCCGCACGTGCAAGGTGACGAGGCAAGGCTTGGCGGTACCGGAAGTCATCGTAGCTGCGACGGCGCCACGGCGGCAGTTCTCGCTTCGTCCGGTCGGGCGCGCGACCTTCGACCGCACCGCGTCGGCCCGCACGTTCAGCCTGATGTGCATCAGCCTTGGCGCGCACATGACGATCGTCGGCGTGCTCGGTTTCATGCCGACGGCGGCGAAGGTCTTCGCGCGCCAACCGATCGAGATCGAGGTCGTGCCACCACCCAAGGTCGAGCCACCCCCGCCGCCCCCGCCGGAGAAGCCCCCGGAACCGGAAGCCGCACGTCCGCGGCCGGCACCCAAGCCGGCAGCGCCCAAGCTCACCGATCCCGAACCGCCCAAGCCTGCAGCGCCGCCGCCGGCGGCGGCCGAAGCTCCCGTGGACTTCACCGGTGTCACGCTCACCGCCGACGGCAACAGTACCTGGGCCAGCGCGGTCGGTAACGGCAAGGCACTCACGGGTCCCGCGCCGCGCGTGGCGGCCGTGACCGGGCGCGATCGTGCTGGTGCAGCCGACGGCGTCGTGGGCGGGGGCCCAGCGCTCGTCAACGAAGCTTCTCTCTCACGCAAGCCGGTGCCACCGACCGGCATGGATCAGCTACTCGAGAAGAACTACCCGCCCCGCGCACGTGCTCAAGGCGTCTCGGGCACCGCGCTCTTGGCGGTGCGCATCGGCGCCGATGGTCGCGTCGGCGAGCTACGGATCATCCGCGAGACCAGCGATTACGGTTTCGGCGACGCCTGCATCAAGACGCTGCGCGGCAGCCGCTGGCAGGCGCCGCTCGATCGCCGCGGCAATCCCGTCGCGACCGACATCCGCTATTCGTGCGACTTCGAGGTTGGTTACTAGAGCGAGGTGTGCGCTACACCGGCTCTGCCCGGTCCAAAGGTGCCCGTTTTTCGTACCTGCTCACGCGCCCCAGCGTCATCGGGTTTGCATTGCCAGGCTGGGTCAGTCGATGCCATAGTCGGCCCCGACGCGTTCCATAAGATGTGGGGATTGTCGCTAGCGTCGGGAGAGACGGATGCGCGGAAGTGTTTGCTTCCTGTTGACGGGAATCGTGCTGGGTCTGTGGCTGGGGGCAGTCGCGCCCGGCTACGCCCAAGGCATCCCGAAAGAGCAATTCCCCGCCAACAAGTTCGTCCCCGCGATTGGCGCCGGCAACTACGTGCAAGTCGACGGCGCGCTCGTCGGCGGGCACATGACCCCCAGCCTCGAGCTGCTCTTCGACTACGGCTACCGACCGTTCGTGCTCTACACCGCGAGCTGTCCAGGCGGGAACACGTCGAAGTGCAACCTGCAGAACTCGCAGGTCGACATCGTCAAGCACCAGCTGACGGCCAACATCGCCGGCACCCTCACGCTGTGGCATCGCTTGCAGGCCGGCGTGATCGTGCCCGTGCTCTACACGAGCGGTGACAGCTTCGCCGCGAGCACCGGGCCCGGCTACTCGGTTCCCTACGTCGATATCCGCGGCGGCACGGCCTTCTCGCTCGGCGATCCACGCTTGCTCGCGAAAGTCCGACTGCTCGGCGAAGGCGGCCAGGGCTTCTTGCTCGCGGGTGTTGCGTCGATCGTCGCGCCCATCGGCAACTCGATCGCCAAGGGCCACAACGTCGGCTACGACGGCCTCGCTGGTGACATCCACTTCGCGGCCGAGTACCGCACCGGCAGGCTGCGCTTCGCCGGCAACGTCGGCACGAACATCGCCCCGCCGCGTCAGATGCTCTCGACCAAGAGCGGCTCCGAGATGACCTATGGCGTAGCCGGTGGGCTCGACGTCACCTCGTTGCTCGCAGTGGTGACGGAGCTCGTCGGCTCGACACGCTTCACCTCGCAGCTCGACGAGAACCCGATGGAGTGGCGCCTTGCGGGCAAGCTGACGCAAGGCGACTTCGTCATCCAGCTCGGCGGCGGCGCAGGACTGGTCGCCGGCGTCGGGATCCCAAACTTCCGCGTCATCGCTGGCCTTGCGTACCAGCCTGCCGGCCTCGACAGCGACGACGACGGCGTGGGCGACAACACCGACGCCTGCCCTGGCGAAAAAGAAGACAAGGACGGCTACCTCGACGACGACGGCTGCCCCGACTACGACAACGACGGGGACGGCATCCCGGACGCTCAAGACAAGTGTCCGAACGATCCGGAGGATCCGGACGGCTTCCAGGATCAAGACGGCTGCCCCGATCGCGACAACGACAACGACGGCATCCAGGACGGCTACGACTCCTGTCCCGACCAGGCCGAAGACAAAGACGGCGACCGCGACGACGACGGCTGCCCCGACAACGATCGTGATCGCGACGGTGTCGAGGACGACAAGGACAAGTGCCCGAACGAGCCCGAAGACACCGACGGCTTCGGTGACGAAGACGGCTGTCCTGAAGTCGACTTCGACGGCGACGGCATCCCGGATGATCAAGACCAGTGTCCGGATCAGGCCGAAGACAAGAACGGCGTAGAGGACGACGACGGCTGTCCCGAGACGCCGACCGCCCCTGTGACCGCACCGCCCGCAGCCAAGACTGCAGCGCCGGCTGCGAAGAACGGTGCGAGCGCAGCCAAACCCGCGCCCGTTACGGCCCCGAAGGCAGCGCCGCCCGCTGCCATCCCGCCTCCGCCTCCGGCAAGCTCGGACAAGCCCAAACCCAAGTCCAAGTAGCCCGACGGCGCATGGCGCCGGGGCACGAGCACCGACGTTTTTTTGACGGCAGCCGCGGGCGACGCTTAGCTCGTAGCATGCGCCAGCTTTCTCGTACGACGCTTCAGGTGATCTCCACGCTCGTGGCGCTAGCCTCCGCGGGTTGCGCGAAACAGTCCGCCTCCGGCGAGCTCGTCGGCGCGTACGCGGTGCGCGGCCAGCTGATCGACAACACCTGCGGCCAGGCGGCCCTGCCCTCCAAGAACCTGCTCAGCTACACGGTCGAGCTACGCAACGACAACGGTGCGGCGACGTGGCTTGCCCAGAAGCAAAGCTCCGCCTCGGGATCGCTCGGCAGCGGCGGCGACTTCCATTTCGAAACACAGCAAGAGCAGGACATGGGCACGACTGTCCAGGTGCGCCAAAACCTGCAACCCGGCGACTTGCTCACGGCGGGCCCCAATCCAGACCTGATCCAGCGACACTGCATCCTCATCACCGACGATGCGCTGTCGGGCGTGGTCAACAAGCGCTTGCCGAGTCGGCTGGACGGCAGCGTCGGCAACACGCTGGTCACCGCCGCAGGCAGCGACGCTGGCGCCACCTCGACGAGCGCCGACCTCACCGGTGACGAGACCGTTCAGATCATGGTCGCCACCGGAGCCGACTGCACTGCAGCCCTCGCCGTTCAAGGCGGGCCGTACACGATCCTGCCGTGCGGCCTTCACTACAAGCTCGAAGGCACGCTGCAGCCGGCGCAGTGAGTCGCAAAAGCGCGGAGTCGAGCGACGCGAGCGCGCTCTGCCGTACCGCTCACGCGCTGGGCGGTCTGGGCAGCTCGCCGGTGCTCGGCTCGCCCTCGCCGCGAGATCCCTGACCGTTCTGGCTCTTCGCCGCGCGCCGCTCGCCGAGCAACATCATCCGCATGGAGTGCGATCCGAAGAACACCCCGCGCGTGGCTTCCTGGCCGCTGACCTCCTTCACCCAGAACGCCGCCTGCTGCATCATCTGACCGAGTTCGTGCAGCGAGTAGAGGCGAATCGAGTACTCGGCTTCGCTCTGCCGACCGTCGTCACGCATCATGGTGAGCTCCACCGTGAGGCGTGACGTGAAGTAGTTGAAGTCGCTCTCCTCCATCACCACGCAGCCGTCGCCCTCGAACCACACCAGGTTGGGCTGCGAACGAATCACGTAGTCGCGGTTGACCACGTCGAGCAGCAATCGACCGCCGGGCTTGAGCGCCTGGCTCAAGCGCATCAGCACGTCTCGATTGGTGTCGTCGTCGAAGAAACCGAAGGTCGTGCCGACGCAGATCACCGCGTCGAACATGCTGCTGAAGGCGATCTCGCGCACGTCGGCGTGCATGAAGTTGATGCGCAGGCCCTCCTGCTGTGCGTCCTCGGCTGCGCGCGTGATCATGGGCAGCGAGAGATCCAGGCCGACCACGAGGTAGCCGCGGCGCGCGAGCTCGAGCGAGTGCAGGCCCAGGCCACAACCCACATCGAGCACCGCGTCACCCTTGTTGAGGCCGAGGCTCTGCTCGAGGAAGTCGACTTGCTTGGCGATCTGCGCGGACTCGGGCCGGCGCACACTGTGCAAGTAGTCGTCGGAGAAGAAGTCTTCCCACCAGTAGCGGCGCTTGGGCTGAGCCTTCGGTGCGCTTTTCTTGGGCGCAGCTGGCGGCGGCGGCGGCTTGGCGGCGACGGAGGTGGTTGGCCCAGCGAACTGCGTCTGGGGCTTGGCAGCCGCCGAGCTTGCGGCCGAGGTCTGCTGTGCCGGAGGTGCCGGCAGCGCAGGCTTCTTGGGCAGCGACTTGCTCGATGCGTCTGGCGGTGGCGGTGGTGGAACCTTCGACGGGCGCACCCCTGGCTCCGCCGCACGCACCGCGGCGGCAGCTCCGGGAAGCAAGCCCGACGGAATCTCCAGCTTGCCCGGAGAGTCATCGCCGTCGTCGATGTCGACGAACGTCTCGATCTCGTCGTGCTCCGCAACGGGCGGCGGCTGCTGACTGGTCCGCCGCACCTGCACGACAGCACGCTCCGGCGAGCGCATGGCCGCAGGCGGATCGCTGATCATCCTGGTCCGCGTCACGACCACCGACGGGACGAGCTCCTGCGGGGCCGGCTCCTCGACGATCTGGATACTGGGGTCGGTGTCCACGTCGACTTCGTCGGAGACCGGCGGTGTGTCGAGCGAAGTCACACGACCGGCGGCAAGCGCCACCTCGCGCGGGATCTCGACGCGAGGTCGTGGGCGCTCGTCGGGCTCGGCCGGCGGCTCTTGAGCCGCCTTCGGGCGATCGCTCAGTCCGGATGGCGCGAGCTCAGCCAGCTTGATCTGCGGGTTCGTCGTGGCCTCGATCTCTGGGTCCTCCGCACGCCGCGGGATGCCCGAGGGCCGCTCGCTCGGCGCGGAGGCCGGGTTCGTGATGGGGGGTTCGCTCGAGGCCGAAGGCTCGCTCGAGGCGGCCGCGGCAAGCGCTGCCAGGGATGGTTCGCCGACGGCTTGCGTGCCCAGCAAGTCGGCCGCAGCTGGCGGCGGCTTCGACGGACCGGCTGGCGGTGGTGCGGACGCACGGACCGCCGCCGTCAACTGCGGTGGCATCACCGAGATGCGAGCTGCAGCCGTCAGTGGTGGCACGTGCTCCGCCGCGCGTGGCGGCGGCAATAGCCCAGGCGCCGCCTCGCGCGGCAGCGCCTGTGTCACGCCTGACGGGGGCTCGTCCACGTCGAGCTCGAGATCGACGTCGATCATGTCTGCCGATGGACGCTCACCCGACACACCGGCCTCCTCGACTTCGTACTCCTCGCCGTCGTGCGCTTCGTCGTCTTCTGCGGGCACACTCTGGCGTGGCACGTCGTCCCCGGGCACGCGAATCGAACGGCGAGTAAGCCGGCGCGTCGTCTTGCGGCGCCGCCCTAGCTTCCTGGTGCCGAGGTCGTCGCTCATCCCCGGCTCTTGCTCCGCACAGCTTGCTTGCGCAGCAATGCCTCGCCACAGCGCACACTCTCACCAGCTCGCTTGACGAAGCCGAGCCCACTGCCAGGCCCGGCGAAGATGATCGCCGTGGACCCCAGATGGAACGCGCCGAGCTCATCCCCACGCACCAGACGCGGAGCGTCACGCTCCGTGTAGACGACCTCGCCGCAGCTGCGACCATCGTTGGTCACCAGCCGCTCGTTGAAGCTCACGCTGATCCTGCCGACGCCGATCGCGCCCACCATGACAGTGGCCACGGGGCCGTGGACCGGGCTCTCTTGCTCGATCACGACGCGCTCGTTGCGCGCGAACAGCCGCGGGATATGACGCACGCCGATGTCGTTCACGGGAAACAGCGTGCCCGGCACGTGCCGCGCGTAGCGCACGCGCCCGTCGACCGGTGCGTGCACCCGGTGGTAGTCGCGGGGCGACAGGTACACCACCGCAAAGATGCCGCCCGCATACAGGCTCGCCGCACGCTCGTCGCCGAGCAGCTCACCGACGCTGTAGCTGCGCCCCTTGACCCGCAAGGTCGAGCCGAGCTCGATGGGCCCGAGGTCCTCGAGCCGACCGTCGGCCGGCGAAACCAAGGCCTCCGGGTCGACGTCCAGCGGGCGTGCCCCGGGCTTCAGCTTGCGCGTGAAGAAAGCGTCGAACGAATCGTAACCGCTCGCCGGCACCTCGCACTCGGAGAGATCGACGCCGTAGGCGCGGCAGTAAGCTCGAATGGCGACACGCAAAACGGACGCCGGCGCCTCGATCCGGGCCATCTTGCCGAGAGCCCGGCTCAACCCCTTCCTGGGCAAGACCTTGAGCGAGGTGGCGGCGACGCGAGAAGGGCTGATGAGCATGACGCGGGATACGGCCGCCCCCGACGGGACTTTCGACGGCCCCAAAACATGGGGCATCTTGGGATGCTAGCGACACCCATCGAACCCGTCAAACAGTGTCGGACACGAGCACCCTCCACCGGCACGGCATGGCGCCCGACGAGCAACATGACTCTACGTCAGCGGGATTGCTGGCCAGCAGGTCCGCGCCGCCGGACAACCGAGCGACCGACCTTGGCTCCGCAAAGCCGAGGCCAGGGGCTCCGGCCCCGCCGGCGTGCTCTCAGTCCCATACCGGCCCATGGGGGCGGCACGGAGCAGGAGCCACGGCTGCGTGAGCCCGGAAGAAAGCCACGGCCCTCGACTCCGTCTCCGGAGTGAGGGCCGCAACAAAGTGTTGTCGCTCCAGCGGGCTCAGCCGCAGGTCGTCTCGACGATCAGTCGCGCCACCACGTACGGATCGCAGTTGGCGTTGGGGCGACGATCTTCGAGGTAGCCCTTGCCCTGCTGCTCGCAGTGCAGCGGGATGCGCAGCGAAGCACCGCGGTTGCCGACACCGAACGAGAACTGCTTGTAGGAAGCTGTCTCGTGCTTGCCGGTCAGACGCTGCTCGATGCCGGCGCCGTAGTTCGCCACGTGAAGCTCGGCACGGGGGCGGAACTTCTCGCAGGCCGCGAGGATCGCCTTGATGCCGCCGTCGGCGCGCATGGCCTTGGTGGAGTAGTTGGTGTGGCAGCCCGTGCCGTTCCAGTCGCCCCTCATCGGTTTGGCGTCGAGCGTGATGGTCACCCCTTCTTCCTCCGCGATGCGCGAGAGCAGCCAGCGCGCGAGGTGCAGGTGGTCGCCCACTTCCAGCGTGCTCGCGACGCCGATCTGGAACTCCCACTGACCCGGCATGACCTCGGCGTTGATGCCGGCAAACTTCAGGCCGGCGGCGAGGCACGCGTCCATGTGGGCTTCGACGATCGGGCGACCGAACGCGACGTTGGCGCCGACGCTGCAGTAGTACGGACCCTGCGGCAGCGGGAAACCACCCTCCGGGAAGCCCAGCGGACGGCCGTCGGGCGCGAGCATCGTGTACTCCTGCTCCATGCCGAACATGCACTCTTCCGAAGCGTACTTCTCCGCCACCGCACGCAGCGGCGCACGCGTGTTGGTCGGGTGCGGCTTGCCATCGGCGCTGAAGACCTCGGTCATCACCAGGATGTTGTCGCCGCCACGCAGCGGATCCGGGCAGAAGAACACGGGCTTCATGATGCAGTCCGAAGCGTGACCTTCAGCTTGGTTGGTGCTCGACCCGTCGAAGCCCCAGTCGGGGATCTGCTTCAGGTCTTTCACAGGGCCAGGAAGAATCTTCGTCTTGGAACGGAGCTGCTTCGTTGGCTCCGTGCCGTCCACCCAGATGTACTCAGCTTTGATTGCCATGCTTCGTCTCCATCTCCTCGATCGCCGGATCTCGTCCGGGGAAAACGTATGCGTCGTGTTCGTTTCTCAGACTGCGTCTTCGCCGCGCTCGCCCGTGCGGATACGGATGGCTTCCTCGATGCCGACCACGAAGATCTTGCCGTCGCCGATACGACCCGTCTTGGCCGTCTTCTCGATGGACTCGATGACCTGATTGACCTGGCTGTCCGAGACGACCAGCTCGATCTTCACTTTCGGGACGAAGTCGACCACGTAGGCAGACCCGCGGTAGACCTCTTTCTTGCCGCCCGTGCGACCGAATCCCTTGACCTCGCTGACGGTCATGCCCTGGATCCCGATCTCGCCGAGTGCGTCCTTCACTTCGTCCAGCTTGAACGGCTTGATGATGGCTTCGACTTTCTTCATGTGAGCTCTCCCTGGCGCAGATGCTGCGTATGACTGAACTACCCACCGAACGTTTCAGGAATGTTTCGTACGGGTAAAAATGCCAAAGTGCTAGGTATTGCGTGCAGAGGCGCCGCTGGCTATGACCTCCGCCTACCCGCTGTACCCGCCGTGGAGGTCTCCGTGCTCCGATTCCGTAACGTACGCTTTGCCATGATCGTGACCGGCTTGGCTGGGCTTGGTCACCTGGCGGCCTGTGCCAGCGAACCCACCCCCCCCGCCGAATACCCGGCGCCGGAGGCTGCGCCCGCAGCCTCCGTCATCAATGAACCGCCGCCCGCGCCAGAAGCACCGCCGCCAGCGCCGCCGGTGCAGGTCGTGGCCGCCGACAACACGCCGCTCGAAGGCGCCGTGCCGAGCGTGCGCTTGCGTGCCCCGCGCGACGGTCAGGTCTTCAAGACCGACAAGATCGAAGTGCAGCTCGAGGTGAAGAACTGGGCGCTGTCGCCCGACGGCAGTCACGTGCACCTGATCGTCGACAACGAGCCGTACATCGCGATCCGCGACGTGAGCAAGCCGATCGACCTCGTCGCGTTGGTGCAGAAAGAGCTGCATCACGAGCTCGCCGAAGGCACGCACGTGCTGCGCGTGTTCCCCGGCCGCGGCCATCACGAATCGGTGAAAGAGCCCGGCGCGTTCGACGTGAAGGTCTTCCACTTCAAGAAGAAGTCAGCTGACTTCAAGTTCGACGCGAAGGCGCCGCTGCTCACCTACAGCCGGCCCAAGGGCTGCGTCGATCTCGGGCAGCGCATGCTCGTCGACTTCTATGTGAGCAACGCGAAGCTGTCGGCCACCGAAGACCGGGTGCACTACACGATCGACGGCACGTTGAGCGGCGACATCGTGGCGTGGACCCCGCACTACGTGGAGAACCTCAGCGCGGGCGAGCATCAGCTTCGCTTGCAGCTGGTGAACGCGGCCGGCCAGCCTGTCGCCGGACCGTTCAACGACGTGACGCGCACGGTGAAGGTCGCGCAGGAATGCAAGCCAGCGGCGGCCGCCGCAGCGCCGCCCGCGCCGGCAGCCGCTGCACCTGCTGCGGCCCCGTCACCTTCGCCCACCGGCACGCCTGCGCCTGCCGCGGCAGCACCACCCGCGCCCATGCACTGACGCGGATCGACAACGCACGGGCCGACGAGAATTGACGGCGGATTGCCGGCACTTCAGACTCGTCGGCCCGTGGCTTCCTTGCTCGATACTGTTCGCGACCTGGGGCGCCTGCGCGAGATCGCAGGTGTCATGGCACGCCATGGTTTCGGCGAGCTGCTGCAGCGCACAGGCCTCGTCGGGCTCGTGCCTGGTTGGAAAGCCGAAACCCCAGATCTCGGCTTCGCCGTGCGCCTGCGGCTCACGATGGAAGAGCTCGGGCCGACGTTCATCAAGCTCGGGCAGCTGATGTCCACGCGCCCGGACCTGCTCCCGGCCGACGTCATCGAAGAGCTGGCCAAGCTTCAGGAGAATGTGCCTCCGGCGCCGTGGAGCGAGATGCAGCCCGCCATCGAGAGCGAGCTGGGCGCGCCCATCGCCACGCTGTTCGCGCGCTTCGACCAGACGCCACTGGCCTCGGCGTCGATCGGTCAGGTGTACCGCGCCGTGCTGCACGCCGACGACACCGATATCGACGTCGTCGTCAAAGCGCAGCGCCCCGGCGTCGCGCACATCATCGATCGCGACATCGACCTGCTCTACTGGCTGGCGCGCGTGATCGAGCGCTCGGTGCCCGAGTCGCGCGGCTACATGCCGGTGCGACTCGTCGAAGAATTCGATCGCGCGATTCGTGCCGAGCTCGACTTCGCACAAGAAGCCGACAACGCCGAGCGCTTCGCGCAGAACTTCGCCGACCTCAAGACCGTCGCGTTCCCGAAAGTCTATCGACAGGTCTCGTCGCGCAAGGCCATCACGCTCGGCTTCTTGCCGGGCAAGAACGTGTTCGATGCCGTTGCAGCTGGCGCAAGCGCAGAGCGCATCGCCAAGAACGCCGTGCAAATCGTCGTAAAGATGGTGTTCGAGCATGGCCTGTTCCACGCCGACCCACACCCGGGAAACATCCTGATCATGGGCGAGCCCGACGCGCCCGTGCTGGGGCTCGTGGATCTGGGCCTGGTGGGCAGGCTCAGCCCGCGCTTTCGCGACCGCATCGTGGATCTGGTGATCGCGATCGGTCTGCGTGACTCGCGCGCCCTGGCCGACGCGCTGTATTCGCTTGGTCGGCCCACCAAGAAGATCGATCGCGTGGCGTACGAGGCCGAGGTCGAGCGCCTCTCCGACAAGTACCTCGGCCGCAAGCTCGGCGACGTACCGGTTTCGGACCTGCTGCGCGACCTGGCCCGAGGCTCGATGAAGTTCGGGCTCGAGCCGCCGCCCGAGTTGCTGATGGTCGGCAAGGCGCTGATGACGGTCGAGGGCATCGCGCGGCAGATCTACCCGTCGCTCGACATCGTCGAGGAGATCCGGCCGCACATCACCGAGATCGTCGGCTATCGCTACTCGCCGGAGCGCCTCAGCTCCGACCTGCTGCATCTGGCCACGCGCTTCGCCAACGCCGCGAGCGAGTTCCCCGCGCGTGCGGACGACATCCTCGAGGACCTGCGCCAGGGCCGGATGGCCATGGAGGTGCGGCAGCCCACGTTCCTGCACGCGAGCGAACGCCTGGGGCGGCGCATCTTCGCGGGCCTCGTTGTCGCGTCCATGATCGGCTCGAGCGCGCTACTGGTCGTGCACGAGCATCAGGTGCTCGGCGCCTCGATGCTGGGAGCGGCCGCCGGCTGGACCTTCCTGACAAGCCTTGCACTTGCGTTCAGTAAGGGCCGCCAGGGCCGCTGACACCGAGTGACGGCCAGCGCCGCTGCGCATTGGCCCGAAACGCAGCCCTCGAACACGCACTTCGAAAGCCCCGCGCAACGCGCAAAGCTCCGCGTTCTCACTCGACTTTTCGCCCAGACCGGGCTGCGCCGGCAAGTATTTTCGGCGCAACCGGCACGTCCCGCTTGCGCATCGCCGATCCGAGGTTACACTGAACAGCAGAGCAGGTACCCTCCATGTCTCGGGATTCAGATAGACCCAGCCGCGCCAGGACCTCCCCGGGTGACGTGCAAGCCGCACAGTGGCTTGCCGAGCTCGAGGAGTTCCCGGCGCGGCTCCTGCTTGGGTTGCCAACACCGGTCACGCTCTGGCTCGACGTACCAGGTGCGCCAGTCCCGGTGTGCATCACCACGGCAGCGCTCGAGCACACCGATCCGGTGCTCGCCCCAGCCATCGTGTTCGACCGCGACGACTTCGCAGCCCTGCTCGCGGGCGTCGAATCCGACCGCATGTGGCGGCGTGAGTTGCTCGGCCTGTGCTTCGAGAAATGGCGCCGTCCGGCGCTGCGCATCATCGCCGCAGACACGTTGGGCGGTGCGATGGCCGAGCAGCCACGCGAAGCCTGGTCCCTGCGCCGCGTCGTCGAACGGCTGAGTGCATCCATCGTCCGTGTCGAGCTGCCGAACGTGGGTACGGCTCAGCCAGCGTCGCTCTCCGCCGCCGCGTAGCCAGCCGCGAGCGAATACGCCGGGCTCAGCTCAACGCAGCATGCGCCCGGAGACCCAGAGCCCCAGAGCGCCCGCGCAGAGGCACGACACGAGCGTGAGCGCGACGTAACTGACCGCACGTGCGAGGTCACCTTGTTGCGCCAGCCGCAGCGTCTCGAGGTTGAACGAGGAATACGTCGTGAACCCACCGAGCACTCCGGTGCCCAGAACCAAGCGCAGCTCCACGCCGAGCCACGAATGCCCAACCCCGAGCACGCTGAGCACGCCGATCAAGAAGGACCCGACGACGTTCACGGCAAAGGTGCCGTAGGGCAGCTCGGGCCCCAATAACTGCACCAGCCCTACATTCATCCAGTAGCGCAGCACACTGCCGACGGCACCACCGAGCATGACCAAGAGCGAGGGCACGCGGCAACGGTAGACCAGGCACGCGACCGGCGGAAGTCGCAACGCGTAATGCGGTTGAGACTGCGCTGCCACGGCTCTATCCTCGCCGCCCCATGACCAGCGGCCGAGCTTCTGCACGAGCGCGCGCGAGCAAGCCGGAAACCCCGCTGCTCGCAGGGAACGCGCTCGTCCTCGGCAGCAAGCGCGTGCCTCTGTACTCGGGCGCGATGCACTACTTCCGCCTCAAGCCGAACGCGTGGCAAGCCGGTCTCGAAGCGATCAAAACCTTGGGCCTGCCCATGGTCGAGACCTACGTGCCCTGGGGCGTGCACGAGACCAGCGAAGACCACTGGGACTTCGGCGAGCAGGATCCACGCAAGAACCTGGGCGTATTCCTCGACCTGGCGCACTCGCTGGGGCTGTACGTGTTCCTGCGGCCCGGTCCGCACATCAATGCCGAGCTCACGTACTTCGGACTACCGCCGCGCATCATCTTCGACGAAGCATGCCAGGCGCGTTCGCCACGCGGCCATGCCGTGCCGTTCATCGCGCCGCCCCGCATGTTTCCCGTGCCGTCCTACGCGAGCGAGCGCTTCCTCGCGGAGACCAAGCGCTGGTTCGGCGCCGTCGCCGAGATCGTGCGCCCGCGGCTGTGGCCTGACGGTCCCGTCGTGCTCTTGCAGGTCGACAACGAAATCGCGTTCTACTTCCGCGACGCGCCGTTCGATCAGGATTACCACCCCGACGCGATCACGAAGTACCGCGCGTTCCTGCGGCAGCGCTACGCGAGCCTCGACGCGCTCAATAGGGCGTACGACACGCGCCACGAGCGCTGGGACCAGATCGGCCCTCCGCTGCGCTTCGAGTCCGGTGTTCACAGCGAGCTACGCAGGCAGCTGGACTACATGGCATTCCACGAGGACTTGCTCGGCGGCGCGCTCACGCAGATGCGTGCGGCGCTGCACGCGCACGGTCTCGGGAGCGTGCCCTGCGTCCACAACCTACCCATGGGCGAAGGAGGTCTACCCGCAACGCTCGCTCGCATCGACCGCAGCGTGGACATCACGGGGCTCGACTACTACCACCGTGCCGCCGACCTGCGGACCGTGAAGGAGCGCACGCTGCGTTTGGCGGGCTCGGTGCGCGTGCCCTACTCGCCCGAGATGGGCATCGGCTCGTCGCCGTGGCTCACGGCACGCTCCGATGCAGACTCGCTTACGACCATGATGTGCGCGTGCGCGTACGGACTGCGCGGCGTGAACCTGTACATGGCCATCGACCGCGACCGTTGGTACGGCGCGCCGTTCGATGAAGAAGGGCGCCCGCGCGCGCACGCACCGCAGCTCACACGCTTCTTCGAGGCACTGACCACCGCAGCGTTCCACACGCTGCAGCGCCGCGTCGAAGTCGCCATCGTGGTTCCGAAGGAATACGAGTATCTGACGCGCGCAACGCACACGCTCGGGGCCATCAGCCCGTGCCTGCTGGACCTCTCTGGCGTCGGCGCCTCGGCCGCGAGCCTCCAGGACAGCTTCGGGTTCAGCGCGCCGATCCAGACACAGTGGTCGCGCTGGGTTGCGCGCATCGCGAAAGCGCTCGAGCTCGCGGCGGTGCCGTACGTCTACGTCGAGAGCGACGCCGCCGAACAGCCACTCGCCGGCCTGCGGGTGCTCTTCGTCCCGAGCTACGAGTTCGCCGACCGCGCGCGCTGGGAGCGCGTCCTGCGTTTCTCAGCGGCCGGTGGTCACGTCGTGTATGGGCCACGCCTGCCGGAGCTGGACATGCAGCTGGCTGCGCACGTCTTCGCCGAACCCACGAACGGACGCCGCGTCGAGATCCACGACCAGACCGACGCGGATCGAATCGTCCATGCCGTGGTCAACGAGCTCGACCTCGGGCGACCCTTCCCGGCAGCACCGCGCACGCTGCAGACCGCCGTGCATTGCGAAGGCGGCACGGCCAAGCTGCTCTTCGTGATCCAACCCGAAGCCAACGCGGTCGGCGCCGAGGTGCGCGTCCCCGAACCCATGGCGCTGGTGGATGCGCTCACCGGCGAGCGCTACGAAGGCGAGACCACGATCGGCTTCCTGATCAGCGGGCACAGCTGCCGCATGTTCTTCTGCGAGCGCTCGTCGCAGCTCACCCCGCGCGCGAAGCCAGCCTCTGCGCGCCGGAGCGTGCCGCCATGCTGAGCCGCGACCTGCGCTTCACCGGCTTCTCGAGCAGCTCGTGGATCCAGCTCCTGGCGCTGCTCGGAGTGGATCTCGAGCCGCACAACGATTCGCAGCCGGTCGCGCGCGGCTTCGTGGTGGTGGTCGAAAACGCCGACGGCTCGCCCTGCGCAGCCTTTCACAGCCTGAATGGCAGCTTCGTGCCCGATGGGTACAACGGTCGGGCCGACCTGCCAGAGCTGTGCTCGCGTCAGCTGGCACGCCGGGGCGTGATCGTACGCCGGGGGGCGATCGAAGAACTGACCGAGCGCGCTGCGCCGCGTGTGCTGGGCGAAGACGACTACGTCGCGCAATGGCTCGCGTTGCTCGGCACGCTGCGCGAGATCGAGCGCGAAGGACTGATTGAGTTCTGGCCAGCGCGTACGCCGCTGCCACTGCCGAGCGCCAACATGGTGACGCGCGCGCTCGATATCGTGCTGCCCGATGACCACTCGTTTCTGGCGGTCGTCTGGGACGGCACAGAGATCTGCACCGCGCTCGTCGTGCGACGCCACGCTTCCGAGATCGACTTGATCGCAGGCGCCGAGCTGATCATGGATGTCACCGGCCCGCTCGGCGGAGATTATCGCCGCGACCACCGCGCTCTGCGTCGCGCCGTGAGCGAGGCCATCGCGCCCGTACACATCGGCGTCTTCGCGCAGCGCGATCACCTGATGCAGCTGCTGCGCGACCCGCGGCCTGGTGCGTGGACGAAGGCCGTCGCCGTGCGCGACGTGATCATCGATCCAGCACCCGCCTACGTGAACGTCGCGCTCGCGGCCGACATGGTGCGCGCGTCGGCGCGCAAGGCGAGCGAGTGGCTCGGCGGCTTCGATTTCCTTGCGGGTCTCGAGCCAATCGCGCGTGCCGTGCGCGACCAAGTCTCGCAAGTCAGCAGCGTCAGCGCTCTGCTCGGGTGGAACCCCCTGCAGCTGCTTGCCCAGAAGCTGCGCGACCACGACCGACGCTGAACACGCGCACCCCAGAAGCGACGCAGCACGCCAACCATGTGCTTGGTCGGCGCAGGCATGCGCGCCCGCAACTGCCCGTGGTCACGCGAGAAACAGGCCGGTCGCAGAATTTGACATCTGGTCGCTTGTTCTGTACTCAACCGTCTTACCTATTCGGGCGACCAGTGGATGTCTGTTTAGGCATACATTCGGTCGCACGAGCGCAAGAACGAGCTTTTCGGCTCATAGGCCCTTACCTGCAACCACGAGGTGCCCCGGTGCAGAAGCTGACCCAGCGACAAGAGATGGTGCTGATGTACATCCAGTCCTCCATCACCGACCGCGGCTACCCGCCGACGCTGCGCGAAATCGGCAACTTCATGGGGATCCGGAGCACCAACGGCGTGAACGACCACCTGCGCGCGCTCGAGCGTAAGGGCTACCTCACGCGCGAAGACATGAAGTCGCGCGCGCTGCGGCCAACGCAGCTGCACGCGCAGCTGCACGCGATTGAGGGCGGCAAGGGCAAGAACGGGCACGGCAGCAACGGCCACGGCGTGCTCGGTGCGAATGGCAGTGAACTCGATGACAACATGATCGAGATCCCCATCATCGGTCGCGTGGCAGCCGGCCTGCTCACCGAAGCCATCGAGAGCCGTGAAGACACAGTGCACATCGACCGCATGCTGGTCGGCGGCGCGCGCGATGTCTTCGGCCTGCGCGTAAAGGGCGAGTCGATGATCAACGCCGGCATCCACGACGGCGACTATGTGTTCGTGAAGAAGCAGATCGAGGCGCGCCGTGGCGAGATCGTGGTTGCGCTCGTCGGCGAAGAAGCCACCTGCAAGTACTATTATCCGGAGTCCGACCGCGTGCGCCTGGTGCCCGCGAACGAGCGCATGACCGACATCGTGATCCACAAGGACGACTGGCGTTCCACGCACATCCTCGGCGTGGTCGTCGGCGTGTACCGCAAGCTGAACTAGCGCGCCGCGCGCTGAGCCGGCAGGAGCGGTCGTGGCCAAGCTGTTCCGCTGGGACATCATGGACACGCTCGTGCGCGATCCGTTCTTCACGCACCTGCCGGGCTTCAGCGACGAAGAGCGCAGCAAGACGCGCGACTCGTTCGGCGACCATGGCCGCGGCACGAGCACTCGATGAAGCCCATCCCGAGGCCGAGGCGCTCGTGTGCCTCGCAAAAGCACGCTGCTCGGATACCTACACCTGGGTCGCGAACGAAGCGGTGCAACTGCACGGGGGCATCGGCATGACCGACGAGCACGAGATCGGCTTCTTCATGAAGCACGCGCGCGCTTGCGAGCTCAGCTTCGGCGATGCAGCTCACCACCGCGAGCGCTACGCACGCCTCCACGGCTACTGAAGCCAGATACGCGCACGCCTGCGCATTGACCCTGCGCGCGCACGCGCTGTACAAGCCATGACCCGGCCGCCGCGTACGCGGCCGCCCGCACCAAGGAGCCCGTCTGCGATGAAAGCGATGCTGTGCAAAGCCTTTGGCCCGCCCGAAAGCTTGGTGCTCGAAGAGCAACCGTCGAAGCCCCTCGGCCCCGGCCAGGTCCGCATCGCCGTCCACGCAGCCGGTGTGAATTTCCCTGATGTGCTGATGATCCAGGGGAAGTACCAGTTCAAGCCGCCCTTCCCGTTCGCACCGGGCGCCGAGGTCGCGGGCGAAGTCGTGGAGGTCGCCCCCGACGTGACCAGCGTGCAGAAGGGCGAGCGCGTGATGGCGATGATCGGCGCCGGAGGTTTCGCCGACGAGGCCATTGCAGCCGCCGTTAGCTGCATGCAACTACCCAAGAGCATGGACTACGTCGTCGCGGCCGGGTTTTCCATGACCTACGGCACCAGCTATTACGCCTTGGTACAGCGGGCCCAACTCAAGTCAGGCGAGGTACTGCTCGTGCACGGGGCCGCCGGCGGGGTCGGCACCGCCGCCATCGACCTCGGCAAGAAGCTCGGCGCTAAGATCATCGCGACTGGCGGCAGCGATGACAAGCTCGCGCGCATCGCCAAACATTACGGACTCGAGCACACGATCAACTACCAGACCGAGCCCGCATGGAAGGACAGGGTCAAGGCGATCACCGCAGGCCGGGGAGCAGACGTGGTCTACGACGCCGTGGGCGGAGACCTGCTCGAGAGCTCGCTACGCTGCGTCAACTGGAACAGCCGCGTGCTCGTGATCGGCTTCGCCGGCGGCGAGATCCCGAAGATTCCGGCGAACCTGGTGCTGCTCAAGGGCGCATCGCTCATCGGCGTGTTCTGGGGCGCATGGCTGGGACGCGAGCCGCAGGTCAACCGCGCAAACTTCCAGACCATGTTCGAGTGGTACGAAGCGGGCACGCTCAAGCCCATCGTCTCGCACACCTTCCCGATCGAGCGCGCAGCAGACGCACTCAACTGCGTGATCCGGCGCGAAGTCGTCGGTAAGTGCGTCATCACGACCGGCCGTTGATCGACCGCGAACCACAAATCAGGGAGAACGCCGTGAGCTTCGAGATCTCCGCCAAAGCCAGTGACCTGCACGCTCGCCTACTCGAGTTCGCCGTGAACGAGTGTCTGCCGGCGGAGGCAGTGTTCGCTGCCCAGCTGCAGACCAGCGCCGACCGCTGGCAACCCGTTCCGATCATCGAGGACCTCAAGAAGCGCGCGAAGTCCCTCAGGCTATGGAACCTGTTACTGCCCGAGAGCGAGCGCGGCGCCGGCCTCACCAACCGGCAGTACGCACCCATCCATGTGCGAGATCATGGGCCACTACTCGCTCGCGGCCGAAGCCACGAACTGTTCCGCTCCCGACACAGGGAACATGGAGGTGCTGGAGCGCTATGGCACTGCCGAGCACAAGAAGCGGTGGCTCGAGCCTCTGCTAGCCGGTGAGATCCGCTCGGCGTTCTGCATGACCGAACCCGACGTCGCATCGTCGGACGCGACCAACATCCAGTCGACCATCCTGCGCGACGGCGATCACTACGTGATCAACGGCCGCAAGTGGTGGTCGTCCGGTGCCGGCGACCCGCGCTGCAGGATCTTCGTGTTCATGGGCAAGACCGACCCGAGTGCCCCACGGCGCTCGCAACAGTCGATGATCCTGGTTCGGCGCGACGCGCCGGGAGTCACCATCAAACGCATGCTCAACGTGTTCGGCTACGATCACGCCCCGCACGGCCACGGCGAGATCGAGTTCAAGAACGTGCGGGTCCCAGCATCCAACCTCTTGCTCGGCGAGGGACGAGGCTTCGAGATCGCACAAGGGCGATTGGGACCCGGTCGCATCCACCATTGCATGCGCACCATCGGCGTGGCCGAACGCGCGCTGGCTCTGCTCTGCAAGCGTGCGCAGTCCCGCATCGCGTTCGGGCAGAAGCTCTCGGAGATGGGCTCGGTGCGACAAGACATCGCCAAGTCGCGCATGGAGATCGACCAAGCGCGCCTGTTGACGATGCACGCGGCGCGACACATGGACCAGGTCGGCAACAAGGAGGCTCGCACCGAGATCGCGTTCGCTCTTGCCACGGCCTTTCCACGGCATCGCCAAGGTTTGCGCCCTCACGGTGACGTCTGCACGCCTGCGGGCAGCACTTGCTCGCACACGCTGTGTTTCGGCAGCGACTTCTGATCGGTGAGAGACCTACGGTCGAGCGTGCCGCCGTCATCGAAGACGGCGCACACCAGCGCGGGGTCTTGGCCATCGAACGCGAAGGCGCCTGGCACGCTCAGCTGATTGCCGCAGCGTTCGAGCGGCAGCGGCGCCACGGGGAAGAAGGCGCGACCCCTTTGATAGACGACGATCTGGACGCTTCCGAGCTGCGTGGGCGGACAGGTGATTTGTGCTTTGAAGCGGTCGCCCACCGCGAAGTGGGTGGGTGCGAGCAACTCGCCGCGGCTGCCCATGCGCACGAGCCCAAGGGCGAGGTCGCCGCCGCGGACGTGCATACGCGACGCAGGCGGCTCTAGCCCAGGACCCACAGGCGAAGGCGCGTGCACCACCAACACCAGGAGCGCAGCTGCTGCAACTGCGAGCCCAGCGAATGCGAAACCAAAACGTGGGGCTGCGCGGACCTGCGGCGAACGCGGCAGCACCTGCGGCAGCGGGAGCAGCTCGATGACCTCCGCGGTCTGGGCATAGTAAGCCCTGCACGTGTGACACACGTCGAGGTGGTCATCGACGGCGCGACGGTCAGCGACAGAGAGCTCGTTCAAGCGGCGGCGCTCGAGCACCAAGTAGGAAAGTGGCTGAGCTATACAACGATTCATGGCGCGCCCTCCTCGCTCGCGGCGATCCCCGCAACCACGGTCTCGACCGCTGCCAGGTATTTGCCGATCGTTTTGCGGCTCTTGCCCATGACCTCGGCGATCTCCTCCTGCGAGAAGTCATCCACGTAGCGATACACGAGCAGCTCCAGTTGCTCGGCATCGAGCGCGTGCGAGAGCTTGAACAGGAGATCGAGCTCGATCACTCGGTCTTCACAATTCGTGCGCGCCGGCAGCACGAGCGCCGCGTCGCTGTGCTTGAGCAAACGCGCGTGCGTCGAGCGATCACGCAAGAGATTGAGGCAGCGGTTGGTCACGGCTCGGTACAGGTACGGAAGCTCGAAGCTCGTTTCGCCACGTTGCAACAGCTCGACGAACAACGCCTGCACCACATCGCGCGCATCGTCGCGATTACGCAGGATTCGTTCTGCTTTGCGCACCAGCGCGGAGCCATAGCGAAGGTACGCCTCCATGGATCAGCTGCAGATGCCGGCCGTCACGATGAAGTTGAAACAGCCGAGGCACAACGAGATGTGGGCATCGCAGGGCTCGTCGAGGCATTCGCGACCTGCTCCGTCGCACTGGCCGCTCTCGCAATCGTCTGCACTCGTGCACAGCGCGCCCTTGGGTCTAGTGTGGTCTCCGGGCGCGCACAGCTTTGGCAGCGGCTGTGAAACCGGCACGCCGGTGCTCGCAGCAGCGGCCTCGTCCGCTGGATAGTCACAGCTTGAAGCAGCGGCACAACCGGACCCGTCACAGCATTCCGAACAGGCACCTGCGCAGCACACGCCGGTCTCACACTCGACGTCGCGTCCGCAGTGCGCGCCGAATGCGACGCTTCCGGCTGCCGCGCAAGCGTGCACGTCGTGATATGCGGCCCACTCAGGTGCGCACAGTTCACCAGCGCCGCAGTCCTTGTCCTCGGCGCAGCCCTGACACAGCCCGGACGAGCACAGACCAAGCTTGCACTCCTCGGCTTTCTCGCACAGCGCACCGAGCGGCCTGCCAACAGTCACGACGGGCACAGCGGTGCAACTCATCCCGTCGACCGCGCGCAGCTTGGCGAGAATCGCCGTGCCGGTTCCCTGCTTGCGCACGATGAAGCGCACGCCTTTGTACCAACTGGGTGGCGTGATGAAGAAATGCTTGGGAGCAAAGTCGCTGGGCAGAAGACGTTCGCTCCAGTCGATCGTGCCATCGTCATCGAAGTCCAGCTCGACGAACATCTTGGCGTGGTCATCGACTTTGGCGATCATCGAGAAGTCGAAGCAGTGGCTGCGCTGGTCAGCGGTCGCGTTCAGCTGCGTCAGGCGCGCACCATTGCTCTCGAACGACACCGCGTAGTCGTCGGTGTGCCAGGTGCCGACACGCGCGATCTTGCCTGCTACTTCCCAGCCACAGGGCCGATCGCCACACCAGCGATCGACCAGCGGGTTACGAATCAGGTCGGCGTTCTGGCAAGCGCCCAGCAAGAGCGCGCACGCGAACAGGCGGAGAATACGTTGTGCTTGTGTCATGGCATCAATTCCAAGTCCGAAGCCGAAGACCAACCAGCGTCTCGAAACCGCCGGTGTCGTGCGTCTCACCCAACGCGTTCTGCAGCACGGGCGCGTAGCTGAAGCGCTCTTCCACCATGAAGCCCAGGTACTCCAAGGGCATGACTTCAAAGCCGATGCCGGCGAAGACGTGGTAGCCCGTGAAGCTTTGATTGACGCGCCTCGTGGTCGTGCTGCGGTCGTCGAGGCTCGTGTTCTGGTCGGCAAAGGCCGATTCAGCGACGATGGCGTCGAAGGTGGTCCAGGTGAATGAAGGCCCCCCACCCGCGCGAGCGAATAAGTTCAGCTGACGCAACTCACCGAAACCCCAGTCCGCTTGCGCCCAGAGGCCGAGCGCCGTGCTCGTGTACTTGAAGGTCTGATCTGCGCTGCCATCCGTGCGTGCGTACCTCGCGCCATCCAAGTTCGCGTACGAGAGCCCGAGCACGAGGAAGGGCTTCACGCGATAGCCGAGGCCGATGTTGTAGCGCACCAGGTCGCTCGATTTCTCCATGAAGCCGAAGTCACCGAGGCGGTGCGAATAGCTATCGTCGCGCTGGGGACCCGCGGCGATTCCCGCCAGCAACTCGATGACGAAACCTTCGTCTCCGCCCTTGGAGCGTAGCTTGGGCGGCGGCCCCCACCGCACGATCCGCAGCCGGTAGCGCCCACTGTCGCTGCCGCCGCCCTTAGCTGCAGATACCGCCGCGACACTCTGCGTGCACAGCTCTCCGGTCAGCGTCGTCACGGTGTGGGACACGAGCTTCAGCGTGCAGCGATAGACCTTGCTGGCTTGCCGCAAGGTCGCCGCGTAATCCCCGGAGGGAAGCGCAAGCTCCAGGGGCTGGCCGCGCACCTTTTCGATCTCGGCCAGGGGCGTCCAACTCGGCAAGCTCTGCACCAGCACGCGCGCATTCAGGTTGGCTGGCAAGCGTACGCGCGCATCGGCGTCCCCCGGGTGCGTGAGGTCGAGGTCGCCCTTGCCCTTGAGGCTCGTTTCGAGCGTGGCGTGCTGCTCGCCTACTTGAGTCGCGGCCGTGGTCGCGAGTGTACGGTTGTAAGCGTATTGGTAGGCTTCCGACAACGTCACTTGCCCATCGCCGTTCTGATCACCCGCGCCACGCAGCCCCGCGAGCCAATGATGGGTGAAGTAGCCAGCCTTGAGCTCATCGGACTCTTGGCTCAGCTCGCGCCCACTGCTGGAAGCGATCACCACCATGCCCTCCGTGTCCAAACGCTGCACGGAGTTGAAGGAGAAGTCCGTCGCGGCATCCGCGCCCTTCACTCGCGAGAATGCACCGCTCTGGCAAGCATCGAGCACGACCACCGAGACCGTGGCCGGCATGGCGGCGAGCTGCGCGCGCAGATCCGCGAGCGGCAGCTGCTCGGAGCCGAGGTTCAGCGCATCGGCGCGTGCGTGCCCGGAGTAGTAGAAGTAGAAGCGCGTCGGCTCGCCGCGCGAAGCGTGCGCCGCGAGCAACCCCCGGATGCCGTCGATGGCGGCCTGCAACTGCGCCGCCGTTGGCTGCAGGAGCCGCGTGATCTGAGCGGCCGGAACACCGCCGAGCGTCGTCCAGACTTCAGCCACGCGTTGCGCGTCTTGCTCGGCGTAACGCAACGAGCCCTGCCCGGGCCCGCCAGTATTGGTGCCCACGACCAGCGCATAGCGACCGAGCGTCTGGTCGACGGCCGCGTCTTGCGTGGTTGGCGGCGCGCTTGGTGGCTGGTCGGCGCGCACCGACGCAGGCGAGCCCGGCACGCTCACGGCCAAGAGGAGGGAACTCGAGATGATACGAAGCCAAGGCCTCATGAAAGTGCTCCATGCAGCAGCGGTCTCTCGGAAGACACGCGAGCCCCGAGAAAATGGGAAGCGGCCGCCCAACAATCCGCTTGGGCGTCGGCGCAGCCTATCCCAGCTCGACCAGCCCGCGTGGCCCGCTTGACCATCGAGATACGGGTGTGTATGTGAAAGAGATGCGCGATCAAAGCGCTGCACCGAGCAGTCGAAGCACGGGCTTGCCGGCCGACGGGCCCAAGAGCTGCTGCCCCAGCGCCGAGGCCTCGTAGCAAGCGTGCAGCGCGGCTTGTCCGACGGGCTGTGCGTCGCGCTTGGAGTCGCCGCCTTCGTGCTCATCGACGTATCGACCGTGCTTGCGCAGCACCCGCTCACCCCTTCGGGTGTCACGAAGCGCGTCGATGCGCGCAGCGACACGCTCGGCGAGCTCCTGCGCCTCGGCCACCGAGGGCTCGGGCAGCGGCAGAAAGCGCGGTGCGCCGCCGTCACGCAAAGACGGGCTTTCGGCTTGGTCGATCGGAGAAGAAGCTCTCTCGGGGTTTCGCGCTGCGATTTCCATTCGCGTCATCACGCCGGGTGCGACCGCTGGTGAGATGCTGCATGTGCTCTCGTCGCTCGAACGCCGGTCATCGCGCTGGGACACGGATGTGGAGAGCGCGCGTGCGGCGTTGAGCGCGGCGGTGTCTTTGCTACTGCGCTTGCTCGGGCGCGATCCCGATCCTGCGAAGAGTCGCGAGCACGTGCTCTTGTCGGTACTCGCCGAACGGCGCTTGCTTGCCGGGCAATCGGCGGAACTTGGTGCGCTACTGCATGACCTTGCGGGGCCGCCGCTCTCGCACATTGGCGCGCTCGAGATCGATGATTTCATGGCCAAGCACCAGCGCAAGGAGCTGGCCGCGGCTCTGAACACGCTGCTCGCGTCACCGACGTTTGCGAGTTGGCGGCAAGGGCTCACACTCGACATCGCGGAGTGGATGAAGAACGATGGGCCGACCACGCCGGTCACCATCGTGAGTGTCGCGCATCTCGACGACGAAGAGCGTGCGCTCGTGCTCGGCGTGCTCTTGGAGGAGGTGCTGTCTTGGGTGCGCGCCCTACCCGGCTCGCAACGCTTGCGAGGTCTCGTGGTGTTCGACGAGGTCTACGGCTTCCTTCCGCCGCATCCCAACAACCCTCCCACCAAGCGGCCGCTGGTGGCGTTGATGAAGCAAGCCCGTGCCTTCGGTGTGGGCGTGGTGGTCGCCACGCAGAACCCGATGGACCTCGACTACCGCGCGCTGAGCAACGCCGGCTTGTGGTGCATGGGGAGGTTGCAGACCGATGCCGACCGAGCGCGCGTGGTGGAGAGCATCGCGGGCAGCGAAGAGGGCGGTGGAGGCGATGCCGCCTCGGAGCTCACGCAGGTTCTCAAGCGGCTAGCGCCACGGTGGTTTCTCGTTCGCAACGCGCACCTGCCGGAGCAAACGCTGCTGCTGCAGCCGCGCTGGACGATGTCATTCATGCGCGGGCCCATGACGCGCTGGGAGATCCAAGAGGCCAGAAGGCTCACGCGACGCCTGGCGAGCTGAGCAGGTAGGTCAGGCAGGTACAGGAGATCGATCGCCACACGACGTGGGGCTTGCGTGGCACCCGCCGGAGATGGCCGCGTTCCGTGCAGGCAAGCGCGACTTCGTGATGCTCGCCGAGTTGGTCGAAGTCGCGAATGGGCAAGGCCGCGTTGATGAGCCTCCCCGAGTTTCTCCACCAGCAGGACGGCGCGCGTGCTGGGCGCACCAAAGACAAAACCCCGAGCTGACGCGCGGTCAGCCCGGGGTTTTGTCTTTGGTGCGCGCGAGCGCGGCTCACATGGTGCCAGGAAACTTCTTCGTGATGGCCTCGACCTTGTCGAGCAACTCCTTGGAGTAGGTGCGACCGACCATCTTCAGGCGCAGCTTCTCGCCGACGTCAGCCCATTCCTTCTCGTTGGCGAACGTGAAGGGCGTGAGGCCGTGCGTCTGCAGCTTCACGAAGGTCTTCTCGTCGTCCTCGCGGAACTGCTTGATCGTCTTGACCGATTGCTCCGCCATCACGTCGTCGAGCACTTTCTGGTCCGCCTTGCTCAGACCTTCCCAGGTCTCCTTGCGCAGCAGAAACGCGCCCTGGATGACGTCGACCGGCGTGGCAGAAACGAAATGCGTCTGGCTGGTCCAGCGGAACGCGGTGCCAAGGACGGATGAAATCCATACGGTATCGATCATGTTCGTGGTGAGCCCACCGTAGACCTCGTTCAGGTCGAGCGGCACGCCCGTGACGCTGATCATCTTGTAGAACTCCTTGAGCAACGCGCTTTCGGGATAGAGCCACGGTCGGCCCTTGCGCAGATCGTCGAAAGTCCGAACGGGCGTCTTGCTGAAGATGCGAACGCGACCGCCATCCCACCACGACATGATCTTGAAGCCGTTCTCCCAGGCTTCCTTGTTGAACGTGGGAGAAAGCGCTTCGCGCACGGCGTCGACCTGCTTGTAGTTGAAGAAGGTCTGCGGAGCCATGAGGATGGTGCACTGGCGCACGAACTGCGCGACCACGTCGACACCGAGTGGGGCGCCGTCGATCTGGCCGGAGCGCATCTTCCGCATCACGGTGTGGTCGTCGCCGGCGCTTCCTCCGAAGTAGGTCTTGAACTGGATGCGCCCACCCGTGGCCTCCTGGAGGCGCTGGTTGTAGCGCTTCTCTTGGATGGCGACGTCCGGTGTACGCGGAATCATCGTCGCGACCTTGATGACGACTTGTGCGCCATCGCCTTCGGCGTGCAGACGCGCTCCAGCTGGCACTGCGAGAAGCAGCGCGGCAATCAGAACAATAGAGACAGACGCTCGCATCAGATCCTCCTACGATGACGGGCATGCGCGTGGGCAGCCCGCCGCCTGTGGTACAGGCTCGCACCCGAGCCCACCACGTATCCCGCGCGCAATATACGCAGAAACACTTGCCAAGGCGACCAGCAACGCACGGGTGACCGGGTCGACGTTTTTCCGTGCAAACGCGCTGCGCGGTCGCGATCCGGGGCGCATGTCTGGTCGTGCTGACATCCGGCCCTGGACGCCGCGCGGCCGAGTCTATTCATATGCTCGCCTCCCTACATTGGCGCCGTGGCCTCGCCCATGCGCACTGCCGGCCTCGCAACTGCTGCATCGATTGCCGGCGCTCGGCCGGTTCCGCCCTACTTTGCTGCACTGCTTGAGCTTGCACGCCGTAGCCCAAGCTGCGGCACGGCAGGTCCTTGGCTGCCGGACCCGCGGCGCGTCGGTGTTCGCGCAATCCGCCAGCTGCCTCCGCATATGGGAACCTCGAGCCTACGCTCCAAACGCGCATGACCCAGGCGGATCCACCGACGCAGGGCGAACTCGTGGCTGGCCGTTACCGACTGCAACACGAGCTGGCACGGGGCAGGGTCGGCGTGGTGTACCGCGCGCACGACGTCTCGACCGGGCACGAAGTCGCGTTCAAGCGGTTGCTCGACAGCGCCGCGCACAGCGCGCGCATCACGGCGCTCTTCGAGCGTGAATACCGAACACTCGCGCGCATGAAGCTCGCTCGGCATGTGGGACGTGTTGTACGCGGAGGTCTCGATCGCCGCAGGCGATCCGTTGCGTGCGAAGCAGGCGCTGGAGCATGCGCTCGGAAGTGTCGCGATGCGCAACGAAGGTTTCTCCACGATTCGCGCTAACCTCGAGATTCATCTGGCGCGGGCCGACTCGGAGTTCGGGGAGCACGCGGCCGCGATCGCACGTATCGACCGACTGATGGAACAGCTGCGGGACGCCGATCAGGCTGTGAATCGGTTTCCTGCATGAGACACGGGCCCTTGTCGCAGCGCGGGCGGGCGATGCGGGTCGACGCAGTGCGCATGTGGAACTGATGCGGCAGTGGTACGCGCTCACTCGACACCCTTCTCTGCTGATGCGCGCCCAGCGCGTCGCCGACACGCTGCACGAGCTGCCGACCCGCGCGCAGGCGGTCGCGTCAGCCCCCAGCGCCGAACAGGAAACCGTCACGCGCGTCACGACCCAACGACAGGTCGCGGGGATCGAGGCCGTGTTCGACGACTGCAAGAACGCCGAGGAACGTGCGGCTCGCGCGCTGCACATCATCGTCGAGCAATCAGCCGGCACGGCGGGGCACCTGTACGTCGCGAAGCACGGCAGGTTGCGCCTCACGGCGACGCTCGAGGCTCAGGAACCCAGCGACGAGGTCGAGCGCATGCTGCAAGAATGCCTCGACCAGGCGCAATCGGCCGACCTGTCCGCGACGCCGACAGATACACGCGCGCCCGCCGAGCTTGCCGTGATCTCGAGCGGTGGCGAAGCCGGTCCGGACGATGACCGATATGCCGCTATCATGCTGCGCACCGGCGGACGCGAGAAGAAGTTCGTCGGAGCGGTCGCGCTGCGCGTGGGCAGCGAGCTGCCGCGCCCGGTGCGCAAGGGTATGCTGGAGATCATCGCGCGCCACGTGGCCCCGGAGCTCGACGACGTATAGCGCCGACACACAGCGTGAGCCTGACCTCAGTGAAAGTCACGGCTACCAGACCGTGTCGGAGTTCGCGTGGTCTCGGGCAGCCAGAACTCCTCTGCCACCAGGTGCACGACGCCATCCTGCGCCTGAATCTTGCCCGTCACGCCGAGAAACGAGCTGGTGCGTGCGAGCAGCGCATACGCGTCGAACACGCTCTTCCACAACACGATGTTCGCGAAACCCGTTTCGTCTTCGAGCGTCATGAACGTCACGCCCCCCGCCGTTCCCGGACGTTGGCGACAAATCACCAAGCCCGCGTACCGAACGCGTGATCCGTCGGGGGAGCTAGCCAGCTCACTTGCATCCGGTAACCCTTGCGCACGCAACTCTTCGCGCAGCACGGCGAGCGGATGCGCCCGAGCGCTGTGACTCATCGCACCGTAGTCCCAGGCGATTTGCTCGATGGGCAAGAGCGGCACGAAGCGCGCACGACCAGGCCCGAGCGCAACTGCCAGCGGCACCTCTCGATCTCGCGACAGCCCACGCACCGTCCACAGCGCTTTCCGACGCGATCGACCGAAGCACTCGAACGCCCCGGCCTGTGCCAGTGCCGAAAGATCTTTGGCGTCCAGCTCCGCGCGCCGCACGAAGTCTTCGAGGGAGACGATCTCACCCTGCTGCTGTGCGTTTTCGATGTGGGCGCGCTGCACGCTGCCGAGACCCTTCACGTAACGCAAGCCCATGCGCACGTCAGGGCCCTCCAGCGTGCAATCCCAGCGGCTTGCACGCACGTCGACCGAACGAATCACGAGACCGTGTCGCTTGGCGTCGTCGACGATGGTCGCAGGCGCGTAGAAGCCCATGGGCTGTGCATTGAGCAAGCTGCACGTGAACTCCGGCAGATGGTGGCAGCGCAGGTACGCAGTGGCATATGCGATGAGCGCAAAGCTCGCGGCATGACTCTCCGGAAAGCCGTACTCACCGAAGCCCAGGATCTGCTTGAACACGCGTTCTGCGAATTCGAGGGGTATGCCTTTTTGCTGCATGCGTTGCAGCAGACGTTCCTTGTGTGACTCGATGCGCCCGGTCTTTCGCCAGGCCGCCATGTCGCGTCGCAGCTGATCGGCCTCGCCGGGCGTGTAATCCGCAGCCACCACGGCAAGGCGCATCACTTGCTCCTGGAAGAGCGGCACACCCTTGGTCTTTTCGAGCACGGGGATCAAACACTCGTGCGGGTAGCTGACCGGCTCTTCGCCACTTCGACGCCGCAGATAGGGATGCACCATGCCACCGGTGATGGGCCCGGGCCGCACGATGCTGACTTCGACGACCAGGTCGTAAAAATTGGCAGGCTTGAGCCTCGGCAACATCGCCATCTGCGCGCGGCTTTCGATCTGAAACACGCCCACGGTGTCGGCACGCTGGATCATGCTGAACGTTTCGGCATCGGCATCTGGAATCGTGGCCATGGAAAGCTCGAGGCCGTGCTGCTGCCGCAAGAGGTCGAAACACTTGTGAAGCTGGGTGAGCGCACCGAGGCCTAGCAAGTCCACCTTGAAGAGACCGATCGCCTCGACGTCGTCCTTGTCCCACTGGATCACGGTGCGGCCGTGCATGGCGCCGTTTTCGATAGGCACCAGATCGTGCACGGGCTCGTGGCCGAGCAAGAAGCCACCCGGATGGATCGAGAGGTGTCTTGGAAAATCGAGGATCTCCTCGCTCAGCGAAAGCAGGCGCGAGTGCACGGGCGCGTCGAGATCGAAGCCTGCCAGCTGCAACGTCTGCGCCTCGGCCTTGTCCCAGTGCGAAAGCAGCTTGGCCAGACGGTCGAGCGAGGTCTCCGGTAGACCCAGCGCTCTACCCACGTCACGCACCGCCGAGCGCGAGCGATAACGAATCACGTTGGCGACCATGGCCGCGTGCGTGCGCCCGTATTTTTCGTAGACGTGCTGGATGACTTCCTCGCGACGCTCGTGCTCGATGTCGAGATCGATGTCGGGCGGTTCAGCCCGCTCCACCGACAAAAACCGCTCGAAGAGCAGGCCCATGCGCACCGGATCGATGGCGGTGATGGTCAGGCAGTAACAGACCACCGAATTGGCGGCAGAACCGCGACCCTGACACAGGATGCCCTGCGTACGGCAGAATTCCACGATCTCCCACATCGTCAGGAAGTAGCCGCAGTAGTCGAGCTGCTCGATCACCGCGAGCTCCTTGTCGAGCTGAACGAGCACGGAAGCCGGTAGCTGCGCACCGTAGCGCTTCACGGCCCCGCATGCGACCAGCGTGCGCAACCACTGCGCCGAGGTATTCCCATCCGGCAAGCGCTCGGAGGGGTAGCGATAGCGCAGCTCACTCATCGAAAACTCGCAGCGCGCAGCGACTTCGTCACAGCGTTCGAGCAGCGCGGGGTCGTCCGCGAAGAGCGCCGCCATGGCGTGCGGCGTCTTGAGCGCATGCTCGGCGTTGGGTTTCAGCAACGTGCGTGCCTGCGACAGGGTCACCCCGTGCCGGATGCAAGTGAGTACGTCTTGCAAGGGCCGACGTGCTGGCAAGTGATAGAGCACTTCGACCGCGGCCAACAGCGGCACGCCATGGCGTACGGCGCGCTCGCGCAGCAACGCTTCGGTCTGCGGCTCCGAGGCGCGGAAGTGTCGAGCCACCATGGCATAAAGCCGGTCGCCAAACGCCTGCAAGAGCAGGCCGGCAATCGCGCTCGGGTCCGTACGCCCCACGAGCAAGCTACGCTCTCCGCCCCACAGAGCGATCAATCCCGCCGCATGCTCACAAATCTCGCCCCACGAAACGGAACTCTTACCCTTTTCGTGCCGCAATCGTCCCTTGGTGATGAGTCGGCACAGATTTGCGTAACCTTGCCGGCTCTGCGCGAGCAGCACGAGCGTGGAGCCGTCTTCGAGCGTGAGCTCGGAGCCCACGATCAACTTGATGCCGAGCTCGCGGGCCTTGAGATGTGCACGCACGCTACCGTAGACGCCGTCCCGATCGGTGATGGCGATCGCGGGCAAGCCCAACCGCTGTGCTTCCAGCACCAGCTCGTCGGGATGGCTCGCACCCTCCAGGAACGAGAAGTTGGTCTTGCACCACAGCGCGGCACGGGCTCGCATCAGCACACCTCGCCGTGCAAGCAAAGCCGTCTGCGCTGCCGGTCGTGATAGACCCACAACAAGTCACCGCGGCGCGTGAGCACGAACTGGTATTCGCGATGCGCTTCGCGCAACCACCACCCCCCTGACACGATGTAAGGCCCTGCGAGGTGGGTCACGGGGCCGTACGTGGCGCCGGCGATCAACCAGCCGTCATCGCGCAGATGGCGCGCTGGCGCCGAGAGCTTCAGCGGCTTGCTGAACACCCGGCGAATCAAGGGACGCCGCTCGAGCGACGCGGCCGCGCTTTCTTCGTAAGCCACCGTAGGCAGACGCACGATGCGTGTCTGCGCAACCACCCGCCTCGGAAGCTTCACCTCGCGGAGCGGCTGCCAGATGAAGCTCGCTTCGGGCAAATGCCCTGGTGACAAATGCGCCTGCACCACGGCGTCTTCGCCCAACTCGGCGCGCAGACGTGCCAGCGCGCGATTGGCAGCGGCGAGGTCGCGACGTGGTTGCTCCACGAACACGCGTAGCTGCTCGGGCGTGGTCGGCGCCCCGCTGGCTTCGAGCGTGATCTCGATGATGCCCGCTTCCAGCGAGAGTGTTTCGAGGCGCAGCCGCACGATATCCATGAGCTGCACGACATCGAGCGTTGGCACCGCCGGCCGTAGCACCTCGGGGCCGAGCACACCCTGGGCACGGTCCAGCTTGCAGGTGATCGACAACGCGGCCAGTGCCTCGGCGCGCAACACCAGCTGCGGCAAGAGCGCATCGAGCAAGCGTTTCACGATAAAGAGCAGGCGCGTGGCGTCGCTCTCGGCCTCTTCGAGATTTTCGTGCTGGACGAGCGGTTCAAGCCACGGACTGGGCGTGAACGGCAACAAGAGCTCGAGCGCGGCCAGTTGATGGATGCGATACGCATTCTTTCCGAAGCGAGCCAGGAGTCCCGTTGCTGGCAGCTGCAACAAGCCATCGACCGTTCGCACGCCGAGCTTGTCGAGCACGTCGCAAAACTCGGGCTCGATGTCGAGCAACGAGAGCGGCACGCCAGCCAGCGCCAATCGTTCTTCCTTGGCCTCCTCGAAAACGCGCACCGCTCGATACGCACGCGCCACGGCATATGTTCCGAAACGGGAAAATCCCACGACGATGCTGGCAACGAAGTCTTGCGCCAAAAGCGTTGTGCGCAACTCGCCCGCCCAGCGCACGAGCTTCGGATAGAGCCGCCCTAGCCCACTGGCATCCAGCCAGAACACGCCCTGCCCGGCGGCCCGCTCACCTGCCGCACTTGCATCGGCCACCTCGACGTGCGGAGAAAACTTCCAGAGCAGCGTCTTGAGCTCTGTCAGCGCCGCTTGCACCTCGGCTTCGGCCACGACGTCTGCACGCAAGCCTCGCGCGAGCGAGAGCGCGACCGCATAACTCTGACCCACGCGCGCGCCGGCACGCCGTGCCTGCTGATTGGTCCACAACACCACACCCTGGGGCCGGTCCTCGCTCACCACGGCGACCGGCCAGCCGCGCCACTCTCGTTTGCGTCGCAACAAGAGCTGTAGCGGCAGCGCTCCGACGCTAACGCAAGCCCAGCGGTCCACGGCACACCTCGCTCTGCGACCAGGTCGGGCCTCGACGTTTGTCTTTCAATACGTGCAGCTCACACTCGAAACGATCTCGGGCGAGCCACTTGCGACGCGCTTGCGCGCGCAGCGACACGAGCGAGCCGAGCGACGGCGCCTCCTCGTGTTTTTCGGTCAAGCACAGCAGCGCGCTCTGATGTCGCTGTGCGAGCCCCAGCAAGCGCGTTTGCAGGGGCTGTGCGAGCGATACGTCTTTGCCCAGATCGATCACGACCAGACCAAAAGCCCCCGAACGCAGCAGCCGTTCGGCTGCCACGGCGAGCTGCGCGTGGATACGCGCGCCGCTGCTCGCACGCACGCGAATCACCACCAGGGCTGCGAGATCCACGCCGCTCTCCTCGACGTCCGGCGGATAGAACGAGCTGCTGTCGCTGGTCACCCACGCCACGGGCTCGCCCTGCCGCTGCGCATCGAGCACGAGACCTATCGCCAGCGTGAGCACCGCCGATGCGCCTTCGCCCGAAAGCTCGACGAAGCGACCCGCAAGCTCTGCGAGGCAGAAGCGCGCTGCCAGTGGTGATTGAAGACGCGTCGTCGCGCCGCGCACGACGTGCGCAGCCTGGGATGGCTTGGTCATGACTTGCCCTACTCCGGCGTTTGAATCAGCGGCGTTTCCAGGTAACGCCGCACTTCGATCACTTTGCCAAGCAACGTGACGGCCTCGGCTGAGCGCACGATCACGTCGAAGTCGGGGTTTTCAGGGTGCAGCTCGATGCGCCCACGCGGCCCCTTGCGCAAGCGCTTGACGGTGGCCTCGTCGTCGACGAGCGCGACCACGATGTCGCCGGTGCTCGCCTGCGACTGCCGCCGCACGATCACGAGGTCGCCCGACAAGATGCCGGCGTTCTGCATGCTCTGCCCGCGCACGCGCAGCGCAAAGAGCTCGGCATGGCCGCCACGCGCTTGCACGGACACCCACGCTTCCAGGTGCTCGACGGCCGTGGTGAGCGCACCGGCCTGCACGCGCCCGAGCAGTGGCACCAGCTGCGTGGGCACGACCCCAGCACGTTCCGGCAAGCGATAGCCGCGTGAACGCCCCGGCTCGTGCGTGAGCCGGCCCTCGGCGACGAGCCCCGAGAGATGCTCGCGCGCCGTTTCGACCGCACGAAAGCCGAATGCAGCTTGAATCTCACGCACGGTCGGCGGCTGACCTTGCAGCAGCCGCTCGCGCACGAAGCGATACACGCTCTGCCGAGTTTGACCGGTAGGAGTGCGTGACATGGCAAGATTCTAATTACCAGACATATGTCTGGTATGCAACCGGGGCAGCGCAGGCATCTCTGGATCTGCTGGCACGGGCACCGGCACGGGCGGCGCGGGCGCATCCGGGAGCACGGCGGGCACCGGTGTGACGAATCAACCGGCGGGCACCGGCGCGGCGGGCACGGGAGCCGGCACATCCGGAGCTGCAGGCACCGACGCTAGCGGCGCCGGTCCGACATCCAGCACGCCGCAGTCCAAGAACAGCAGCAGCTGCGCCGCCGCCAATGGCGGCAGCACACCGGGAGCGTTAGCTCCGGTCGCCGGTGTCCTCTTCGCTCTTGCGTATCGACGACGTCGCCGCTGAGCGCGCTCAGGCCGCGCAGAACACGCCGCGCGGATGCGACATGCGCTTGGGATGGACCAGTGGGAACACCGGCTCGTGCCAGAGCGTGACCACCTTGCTCACCTGCACGGCCGCCGGCCTGGGTTCGTCGTGACGGCGCTCGTCGGCCGTGCGCAAGCGGCGCAGCGGCACTGGCGGCGGAAGGCCCGCCAGACGAGTCAAAAGCTCGTCTCGCGAACACTTCTCGAAGTACGTGAAGTCCAGGCCAACGCAGTAGCCGGGGTCACCCGGCCGAAGACCTTCGATGATGCGAGCTACGCGTGCTTCGGCGTCGAGCCACGGCGCATCCATGCCGGGCGCCTTGAAGCTCACGACCACCTCGTCGCCGAGGCGTGTAGGACCGTCGCAGGCGATCAGCATGCCGCGCGGGGACAGATCCAGCGTCCGGTCGCCCAGCAGCCGGAACTCCTGCATGCCCACGGCATGACAGTGGGTGCGCACGGCACGGCGTACGGCACGGCGATTAAAGGTGCTCTCCAGCATGGTCCGCCTCCTCAACTTCGAATGATCAAGCCTACATCGCCCTACGTTGTGACCCAAATAATCGTCTCCTGGCTCGCCAAGTCACCACTCAAGTCCCAGAGAATTGCGCATACCATCCGAGACCCCCCGAGCTTCGTTCCGTGCCGCGAATCGTGGGCGGCCAGGACACTTCCGATGGCGCGGGCGTTCGCCTCAAGCGTGTCATCGGCACGCCCGGCTTCGATCACCTCGACCCGTTCTTGCTGCTGGACGATTTCAAGTCGGACGCCAGCGCCGACTACCTCGCTGGTTTCCCTGACCATCCACATCGCGGCTTCGAGACCGTCACGTACATGCTCGCGGACAGCATGGGAGGCCTGGCGTTCATCGCCGCGCTGCGCGCGCTGCTCTCCGACTGGGAACACTCGGTGCCGCGCCGACCACCAGCCGCGGCACGCGTACCGAACAAGAGCTGAACGCTCGGCGGCCCCACCGCAGACTCACTGCACGACGGTGCGGCGCTTGCGAATCTCGACTCCACCACCCGCTGCACCGGCTTTCGCGTCGTGCAGGATGATCACCGACGCATCGTCGCTGCTGGCCGCATGCTTGTACGTGACCGCATAACAGGCGCGGTAGCCGGACTTGAACTCGAGCTTGGCGAGATCGGTGACGCAGGCACGGCACAGCGGCTCGTCGTGGCAGCGCTTCTCCAGTGTGTCCGGAGCGCAGCTGACGCTCACGTCCTTGGCGGAGAAGCCGCGCGCCATGGAGATGGTGCGACATGCGGCTTCGGGGACGACCTTGGTCGAATCGCCACAGCTCAGCTTCACCGGGCTCTTGGCGGCCCTGGGGATCTGGTCGCCGGTCGCGCGGAAACCCGCGAGCTCGAGCGACTGTGCGCAACACTCGGCGGCCGTGAGCCCCATGCACGCGTCCTCGTGCGTCTCGAGCGCCATGCGACTGGCATGGCGGGTTTGCGCCGGGATCCACGTGATCAGCAACGCCAGAACTACCGTTGCAAGGCCCGTGTGCATCCACCCAACCTAGCTAGAGACGTGCGACCACGCAAAGTCCCAAGTCGTGGGCAATCCCGCGCGGCGCAGCCAAACGCCGGCAGCTCACGGAGCCACACAGACCATGTTCCAGCGCATGCCAGCCTGCTTGGGCCGGCACAGCTGCCCGCCGCAATCGGCCGAAGTGCAGCACAGCGTGTCTGCAGTCGTCGCGCTTTCTGGCTTGCAAATGCCCAGCCGGGCGGCCGCTGTGCCGGGCACGAGGATCGGCACGTCGGCGTAGGTACAGACCTGGCCGCTGTCACAGTCGGCGTTGCGGCCACATGGCCGGGCGCACACGCTGGTGTTCAAACACCAGCCCGACTTGCAGGCGATGGGGTCGAACGGCGTGCAGACCTGGCCGCCCGAGGCGAGTCCGACCAGACGGCCACACATCCAGAACTGGGGCGTAGTAGTCGCCGCGGGGCTGAGGATGCAGTTGTCGGCGCCGCAAGCCATGTCCGTGTTGCACAGATCGCGACACACCCGCGAACAGAAGCCCGAAGCACACTCGGACGAATCGGAGCAGCGCGCGCCGCTTTTGGCCGTGCCGCGACTCACGACATTGGAGGGCAAACACACGTGGGCGCCAGAGCTTGCAGCTAAACAGGCCGAGCCTGCAGAGCAATCGGAATCGGAGCAACAGGCCGTGGCGCAACGGGCGTCGGTCAGGCTCACTGCCAAACCGAAATCGCCGGGTTTCATGCAGAAACCGCCTTCACACTCGGTGTCGGCCTTGCAGCCGCTGCCGACAGGCAGCGGCGCGATGCACTGCCCGGTCGCGGTATCGCAGCTCAACGTGCCCGCACAGCTTCCAACGGTGCAGCTCTGCGCCTGCTTGCACTCGGGCAGCTCGTCGACCATGCCGTTGCAGTCGTTGTCCTTGCCGTCGCAGATCTCGATCGCGATGCTCCCAGCCTTTCCATCCAGCGATTGCGGTCCGTTGGGGTGGATGGTCGGATCCGTATCCACGCAGTCGGCCAGCGCTACCACGCCACCGCCGCACCAGGTGTAGCCGTCGCCGTCTTGGTCGTGGCCTTCGTCGATCAGACCGTCACAGTCGTCGTCGACACCGTTGCAGTCTTCACGCGTCCCAGCGCAGGCCTGACACACGCCGGAGACACAGTGCATGCCCGAATCGCCGCATGGGTCGGTGCTCTGCACGCCGGGCGTGATCTCGCACTTGATCAACTGCGAGCCAGGATCCACCAAGATGCTGCACGAGCCCAGGACCAGAGCAAGCGCGGCTGCAGCCGCTCGACAGGCCCTTAGTTCACGCATCGACCGCGTTCCCTCGTTCCGAATCGGCGCCATACTAGCACTAGCTCGCGCACCGCATAGCGCGAGAAATGACCGCGTTCACCCGCACTGCTCCGCCACCCGTAATGATCTACTCTCTGCCAGTGGTCTTCAGCATTGACCCCGTCTGCGTGTTGACGTAGATTGTACAACGTTAGCACAGTTGGGAACTGCGTGTCGCCCGGCACAGGCGTGCTGCCGTGGCGAGCGTTCGTGTGGCACGCTACACACGCTACACTGGTCGCTGGAGTACGAGATATGATCACTCGCCGTTCGGGCATTCTCGCGTTGCTTTTCCTATCCATTCTGGCCGTATCGTGTGCACAGGGCGCGGCCGCGACTCCGCCGGACGCGAGTACCACAGCAGCAAGTCCGCCGGACGCGAGTACCACAGCAGCAAGCATGCCGACCACCCCGGTATGCGGCAATGGCAAGCTCGAAAAGGGCGAGGCGTGCGAGTGTCCGACTGGCACCACCGGCACCTGTGCCGTCACCGACCCCACGCAGACCTGCGCGTCGCTCGAAACCGGGACCAGCGGCGTGCTGCTCTGTGACGCGGCGAACTGCATGCTCGACCCCAACACCTGCGTGCCCGGCAGCATGGCTGGGAGCGGTGGCAGCGGCACCGGCGGCTGATCGTCGCAGGCAGCGTCCAGTGCGAACGCCGCGCACCCAGCCAGCGTGACCAAGGCAGTCGACACCAGCACAGCGCGGCGCTTCCGGAGAACGGGCGAGCGGCTGCTTTGTTGCGTGCTGCTAGCGAACTGCGGCGAGACGGTCCACGCACCGAGCCGCAAGAGCACGCTGACCAGCGCGACCGACCTGCACACACCTCGCACGAGTGAGCCGGCCGCGAACACCGCGACCGCGAGCCGCGGCGTCACAGAAGCGAGCGCAGCGGCTGCCACGGGTGACGCTGGCCAGTCGCCGCCGTCAGCGACGGACGCGACGAGCCCGGCTGCGCTCGTGCACCCGATCGCGATCGAGGATCCGACCGGCCACGCATTCAACTCGTTTCACGCGGCGCTGCGCGCGATCCGCACCGAGCGTCGCAAGGTACGGATCGTGTTCTACGGCGCGTCGCACGTCGCTGCGGACTTCTACACCGACGTGATTCGCTCGCGGCTGCAAGCCAAGTTCGGCGATGCGGGAGCGGGCTTCGTGGTCCCGGCCAGGCCTTTCGGCGGCTATCGCAACGCGTGCATCGAGCTCGAGCCGGCCGTCGGCTTCCGCGGTGTCGACGTCAAGGCCAAGGCGCCGGCCGAGGATCGCTACGGCCTGGCGGGCGTGTACTTGCGAGCGCGCCAGAAGCCGGCGAGCGCGGCGCTCGCCACCCGACCGCACGACGGGCTGTCGGGCGCCGCCTCGCGCTTCGAACTCTACTACTTGAAGCAGCCACGCGGTGGACGCGTGCGCGTGAGCATCGACGGCCAGCTGCGACGCGAACTCTCCACGAGCGGTCGAGCTCCGACCGCGGCGTACCAGACCTTCGATGTGTCCGACGGACAGCACCGCTTCGAGCTGGCGACCGCCGGCGATGGGCTGGTGCAGATCTTCGGAGTCGCCGTGGAACGCGATGCCCCGGGCGTCGTGCTCGACACGCTTGGCATCCCGGGCTCGCGCGTCGCCTACCAGCTGCTGTGGGACGATGCGATCTACCGGGAACACCTGACGCGACGTCATCCGGATCTGGTGGCGCTCGCGTATGGGACGAACGAATCGGGCGACGACGAACCCATCGAACAATACACAGCCGACATGCGCCGCGTCGTGGCACGCGTGCGCGAGGTGGCACCGCAGGCGTCGTGCTTGCTGATTGGGCCGAGCGACCGTCCCATCGCGCACGACGACGGCACCTGGAGCGAGCGCTCGCGCACCGCGGAGATCGTGAACGCGCAGCGCGCCGTGGCCGCCGAATACGGCTGCGGCTTCTTCGATCTCGTCGCTTTCATGGGCGGGCCTTCGTCGATGCTGCGCTGGATGAGCTCCGAACCGCCGCTGGCGACGGCCGACCACGTGCACTTCACGCGTCGCGGCTACGAGGAGCTAGGACGTGTTCTCTACGAGGCGCTGATGGCGGGCTATGCACCCGCCGCTGCGGAGGCTTCGGAAGCGGTGCCCGATTCCGCAAGCAGCCACATGGTGCTCGACACGGTCGCGCCGGGCAGCATCGCGCAGCCGTAGTTGGGTTGGTCGGCGTCGGCCACGACCTTGCGCACGCCTGTGCGCTCGACCTGCGAGCCACACCAGGAAGTTGCGCTCAGGGGTTGCGCAGTGCGACGCAAGGCTCGTGCGCATCGCAGGCGTTCTCGCGCTGGGTCTGGTCTTGTGCTGCCTCCTCGGCGCGTGGCTGGCGGTGCGCATGCAACGCTGGCGGGCGAGCGCGCGCGGGCGTGTGGCCAACGCGCGCGGAAAACGCGGGGAGCGGAGTGCTGAACGCATCCTTGCGGCCCACGGCTACAGCATCGTGGCTCGGCAGTCGCGAACCTCGTACGGGCTGGTAGTCGACGGCGCGGTGCAACAGGTCGAGCTCGTCATGGACCTCATCGTGGAGCGCGGGGGCGAGCAGATCATCGCTGAGGTGAAGACCGGATCCTCCGCGCCTCGGCTGGAGCGCGCCGAGACACGCCGGCAGCTGCTCGAGTACCAGCTGGTCACCGGGTCGCGCTGCGTGTTGCTGGTGGACGCGGACGCGGAGACCATCACGGAGGTCGCCTTTCCGGGCACGCACGCGCCACGCGCAGCGGCAGGCGCGTGGCGCGCCGTGGCGATCGTTGCGTTGCTGCTGTTGGCGGCGGCGTGGTGGACGCGCCGCGACCCGACTCGCACCGGCGCGCAGCTGCACCGCGGCAGAGCTAACGCAACCCACGTCGTGCACTGAACGGGTGACGTGAGCACGCGCCTGCCTGACCAAGCGGGCTTGGCGTGAGAACCGCGCACGCTCGCGCGTCCTCAGTCGTGCGTGCACACACGCTAGCGGCATCTACACGATGTCGACCTCCCGCACGCATCCCCGTCCTGGGAGCGAGTGTGCATTCGGGTGCGCGTGCGGTCTCAGGCCGCCGCTTTCTGAAGACGAGCACTGCGATCGGAGCGGGAGTCGCGCTCGGATCGCTTGTGTTGCAGCTGTCGGCGGGCCCGACGACGGAACAATCTACACCGCCAACCCGCCCATGGTCGTCGCGTCGCAGAGCCTCGCGAACCACGACGCCTTGGCCTCCAGCATCCTGGTGACGCTCGACCAGATCGCACCCAACCCTGCCGCCGGCATGGTCTACAACGCAGGCTTGGCGCCTCTGGCGAACTCGGCGTTCGCGGGCGGGGCAGCCGTCGGCACCGGAGCCGCGGGCGCATGAGTGTCGGGCTCACCGAACTCGAGCTACACGGCACATCCCTTCGAGCAGGGGATCACGCACGACGCAGCCACGAGCCGGGGCTGGGAGCTCACCGGCGGCAAGCCGACCAGCATTCGCATCGCGATCGATGGCGATGCACCCGACCCCATGCTGCGCGCGGGACTGCAAACGCACAGCGAGGGGTTGTGCGCCTTCGGGTGAGCGCGGCACTACCGACCGTTGGAGCAACGCGCAGACTCTGGTGACCGCGGTCCACGCGAAGTGATGCACCGCGCGTAGAGGCGGCTCAGCGCGGCTTGGCGAGGTATTCCGCGAAGCCCTTGATCAGCGCCTGGTAGTACAGGTTGGCGATCACCTGATAACCGGCCGGTGTGGCATGGCGGAAGTCGGAGCTGATCAAGCGCGGGTGCCGATGGAACCAGCGCGCGACCGAGCCCGGGCCCCCCATCGCGTGAAAAGTGTCGAAGAACGCGCAGCCCTCGGTGCGAGCCACGCGCCGCTGGGCCTCGACGATCTGCGGCAGCACCGAGAGCGTGACCAGGTCGCCACGTGAGTTGCGCTCGCCCTGATCGAGCGGCGCAAACAGCAAGCACGACATCGTGGGCTTGCCCGCGCGCATGAGCTTGACGACCTTCGTCAGCTCACGTTCGTAGCGCTCGGGGTCGAGCCACTCGTTGCCGGCTTCATTGCCGCCGAAGCCGAGTACCAGCAGATCGGGACTGCGATGCGCGATCTGCCGCGCCATATGCTCCGGGTCGGCGCCGAGCAAGCGCTCGGCGCGAGCGCCGACGAGGCCGACGGAGTCGTAGACGACGCCGGGCACGTCGCGCTCTTGCACGACGCCGTAGAGCCGCACGTCGTTGCCGAAGGTGCGCAGTGACAAGAGATGCTTGCCGTCGGGGACGTTCACGATCTGCCAGGCGTCTTCGACGGTCGCGGAGCGCGTGCTCACGGTGCTCACCGGTGCGCCATCGACCGAGAGCCGCACGTCGCCACCGCCGGGGAAGCGCTGGTAGTAGAGCTCGAAGCGCGAGGCGCTGTGACCGACCGGCGCCTTGTCCACGGTCGCGAACACCGAGTGCTCGCCCGCGGCGCCGTGTGCGAGCACGCCGCCGTAGCCGTAGAAGCCGTTGCGCAGCGGTCGCTCCACGATCGACTGCACCTGCCAGCCGCTGCTCTCCCGGTGCTCGATGTCGTGGTGCAGGTAGTGCATCGTGCCGCGCGCCACGAGCATGAAGCCGTGGCCGGCATCGCCGAAGCGTTGCTGCAGCTTGCGACGCACGGTGAAGGTGATCTCGTCGGCGGCGATCGTGGAATCGCCGTAGTGGGAGACGCGCGTGATCGCCGCCGGCTCGGCAGCGGCGGTCCGACGCAGCGCGCCGTAGAAAGCCTCGAGCGCGGAGGGGTTCTCGATCGTCTGCTGCACCTCAGCGTATTCGCTCGGGTCGATGGTGAACCCGGGGCCTGCAGCGGGCGGCGGCGAGCCCCCCTCCTGCATGTCGCCCTCGGTCGCGGAGTGGCCTGGCGCGCCACTGGCTTCGTGCTGAGAGCTCTGCACGGCGGCCGCGGCGTTACCGCCCTCGAACTCCGGCAAGTCGGCGTGCGTCTCGCGCGTGAACAGCCGCAGCACCGGGACGCCCTCGCCTTTCACCCAGGGCCGCACGCGATCGAGGCCGGGCACCAGGTACGTGGCGAGGGACACGACCAAGAAGCTCGCCGCGACCACAGCCATGCGACGCAGCGCGTCCACGGTGCTGCGATCGATCGGGCCTACGGACTTGGATACTTCCATGACGGATCAGAACTGAAAGTAGATGTAGGGTACAACATCCTGCGTCGCGACGAGCATGAGCGCTCCGGCCACGCCGGCCAGCACGAGGCCCTGCGCGGGTGCCGAGAGCTCGATGAACCGCTGCTTGCTCGCTTCGAACAGATCCCGGGGCGTGTAGTGAGCGGCGTAGCCGACCAACAAGAGCAGCCACACCGACGCGTTCACGTGAAAGCTCGCTGTCGTGCCTTCGAGGAGCTGGCGAATCACGCCGAAGGCGTCGGCCACGCTGGGCGAGCGAAAGAAGATGCGCGAGAGCACGACGAAGTGCAGCGTGCCGAAGATCTTCAGCGCACGCATCCATGGCGCGTCGACCGTGTGCGCGCTGCGCCCCGAACGCCGGTAGAAGTAGCGGTGGATGACCATCGCGCTGGCGTGGAGCACGCCGTAGATGACGAACGTCCAGGCCGCGCCATGCCACAGCCCGACCAGAAAGACCGTGAGCCACAGGTTGAAGTAGGCGCGCAGCGGCGCCACCTGCGAGCCGCCCAGCGGGAAGTAGAGGTAGTCGCGCAGCCACGTGGACAGCGTCATGTGCCAGCGCCGCCAGAATTCCGCTGGGCTGTGCGCCTGGTACGGCCGGTCGAAGTTCTCGGGCAGACGCAGGCCAAACAACATGGCCGAGCCGCGCGCGACGTCGGTGTAGCCCGAGAAGTCGCAGAAGATCTGCAGCGTGTAGGCGTAGAGGCCAACCATGACCTCGAGCGACGAGTAGGCCGTGGGATCGTCGAACACGCGATCGACGAGGTTCACCGCCAGGTAGTCGGCGAAGACGATCTTCTTCACCAGACCCGTGGCGATCAAGAACGCGCCCTCGCCCACGCTCTGCGCGCTCAGGCGCGGGCGGTGATCGAGCTGCGGCAAGAAGTCTGCGGCACGCACGATCGGACCCGCCACAAGGTGTGGGAAGAACGTGATGAAGAACGCGAAGCGCACGAAGTTGCGCGTGGGCTCGATGCGACCGCGGTAGACGTCGATCGTGTAGCTGAGGCTCTCGAACGTGTAGAATGAGATGCCGACGGGCAGCACCACGTCGAGGTGATGCGGCGAGAGCGACAGCCCGAGCAGGCGCGCGCCGTCGGCGACCGCACCCGAGAAGAAGTTGTAGTACTTGAACGTGCCCAAAAGCCCGAGGTTCACCATGACGCTCGCGGCCAGCCACCAGCCCTTGCTGCGAGGGGTGGGCGCTGCGTGGATGGCGCGACCGGCGAAGTAGTCGACCGTGATCGAGAACAGGATCAGGACGATGTACGCCGGGTTCCACGCCATGTAAAAGACGCACGACGCGAAGAGCACGAACGCCAAGCGCAACGTGGCCCGACGCGCGAGCGCGAAGTACCCCGCGATCGCCAGCGCGAGGAAAACGAAGTAGTCGAGCGAGTGGAAGTTCACGAGGGGTGGACAGACCCCGCCCATGGCGCGCGGGGGCCCCTTTTTAGCCGTGGCCACGCGTTCGGGCAACGCGTGCCGGTGTTATGCTGGCCGGCATGCGTATCGCGCTGTGCTCCGACGAGCCCTACCCCGTGCACGCCACGGTCCAGCGCTGGCTGCAGGAGCACGGGCACGCAGTGATCAGCTTCGGGGCGGTGGCCAGCGGCCAGCCGGAACCCTGGGCCGAGGCGGCCGAGCAGGCAGCCGTCAGCGTCGCCACCGGCACCTGCGATCAGGGCATCTTCTTCTGCTGGACCGGGACGGGCATCAGCATCGCCGCCAACAAGGTGGCCGGCATCCGGGCGGCCCTGTGCTCCGACCCCGGCCAAGCCGCTGCAGCGCGGGTCTGGAACCACGCCAACGTGCTGTGCCTGTCCAACCGCACGCTCGCAGACGACCTGGCCAAGGAGATCCTCGCGGCCTGGTTCGACACCGTCCCCGGCGACAAGGGCACAGCGGGGGTGCGCCAGCTGGCTGCTGTCGACGCGCGCCACAGGAAGTGACCGGCGCGGCGGCAGCCGGCCGCAGGCCGCGACCCGCTCAGCTCGCAGGCTTCGCAGGCCGCGGCTCACGCGCCACAGCGGCAGGTTCGCCCGCGGGCTTGGCGGTGCCCCACTCGACCTCGCGTGCCTGTTTGCGCTCGTCGATCGGGAACGGCATCGCTGTGCGCGCGGGCCCGGTCGTGCCGGCGCGCACCATCCCGTAGCTCGAGTCGGAGTGCCAAAAGAGGAACCCATCCGCCCCACCCGAGCGCGCGCCACGGATCTGCTCGGCGATGAACTCGGGGTTGTAGTAGTCGGCCCCGCTGCTGAACGCCTGCAGGAACGGCCGGATCACTGGGCCCGGTCCCAGACGGTCGCGCATCGACTTCACGCCGCGCTCCACCAAGACTCCGGCGCGACCCTCCTTCACCTGCAGCATCCACTGGCGCATCTCGCGCACGTACAGCATCGGGGAGAACACCTCGACGTGCTTGGCCCAGGCCTCGATCACCTGACCGAGCCCGTCGGGGTCGCCCTTGTGGAACGCACTCACACCGAAGACATCGACGCCCAGCGGGATGTGCACCGCTTCGTCGATGCGCCGCAGCAACTCGATGAGCACGTCTTGACGCGGCTTGTCGGTGTAGGCGGGGAAGACCGCGAACTTCGTGGCCGCGTCGACGGGAAAGCGGATGTAGTCGAGCTGCAGCTCGTCGAAGCCGATGGCCTCGACCTCTTTCGCAATCGACACGAAGAGCTCGTGGTTCTTCTCGTTGTACGGATCGAGCCAGGTATTGCGATGCGCGTTCTTTTCCCAGATGTCGCCGACGTGACCGGGGCGGTTCTCCAGTATCGCACGATCGGGATAGGCCCGCGGCAGCACCGGATCGCTGAAGCAGACGATGCGCGCGATGGTGTAGATGCCGGCAGCTTTGAGCTGCTTGATGTAGTCGGGTGCGTCGCGCAGGAAGATGTGACGCGAGCCGGCGAGTTCTGGAATCTGCGAATCGTAGCTGACCCGCCCCGTCCCGTCCTTCACGTCGATCACGACCGCATCGAGACCGGCATCCTTCACCAGCTTGATGAGGCGCGTCGGGCCCAGACGCTGCGCCATCGGAGCGTTGATGTAGAGCCCGCGCGCGCGCTGGCCCTGCTCCGACACGACGTCGACGTAGCGGTCGTCGGACGCACCGGCAGCTGCGCCGTTGGTGGTGCTGAGCGCTGCCTGCGGCGTTGCGCTCGCTGCGGTCGCCTCTACAACGCGTTGTTGCACATCGGGCGCTGGCGTGGCGCTCGGCTCGGTGGCAGCTTGCTCGGCGGCGACCGCCGAACTCGCGGCACCCTCGCTTCCGCCGCCGTCAGCTGCGGAAGGCACAGGCGGTTGTGGCGCGGCAACGGACCACTCGTCCGGCGCGGCCTGCCCAGCCGCGGCTGGGCGCGCCGAGCCGCTGGCCAGGGAGCTCGCACACCCGCTCAACCACGACAGACCCAGGGCCAGGGCACCCACACATAGCGTATTTCGAGGCTCAAACATGGTCGCTGGGCTCAGTCTGCCCGACCCCGGCGCGCACGTGCAACACATTGATTTGGCTGAGCAAATGAAGATGGGGCGGGGGCGGACGCCGCTGGCCGATGCGCCCGACCGTGCCCCCGCCCGCGTGACGCCCCAACCGAACCACGCTAGCTTGCAGCGCACAGTGAACTTCTTCTCTCATGCCACCTTGGCATCGTGGCGCTCTGCCGACCCCCGCTTCCTGCTCGGCTCGATGCTGCCGGATCTGGTGGGCATGATGGGAACCCGGATCGAGGCGGTGACCGATCCGGAGCTGGCGGCCGGCGTCGAATACCATCACGCCACGGACGCGGCATTCCATCATGCGCCGGTCTTCACGCAGCTGTGCGCCGAATCGATGATCGAGCTCACCGAGCAGGCGGTCGAGCGGGGCACCGCTCGCGCGGTCGCGCACGTCGGCGTGGAGCTCTTGCTCGATGGCGTGCTGAGCTTCGACCGCGTGGCGAGGACTCGCTACGCCCAGGCGCTCGGCAGCGCGCTCGACGCGCCGCTCGAAGGTCGGCTCGCCCTGCGCCGTGCCGGCGATCAGCTGCGCCTGCAGCGTGGCATCGCGCGCCTGCAATGCGCCCCCGTGCCGGAGGGCTTCCGCGAGCCCGACTTCGTGGCAGAACGCCTGCGCGACATCCTAGGCCGGCGACCACGCCTGGCGCTGCGCGACGGCGACTTCGAAGTGGTCCGACTCTGGGCGCACGCGACGCGCCCGCGCGTCGCCGCGCACTCCTGCAGCTTGCTCGATCAGGTCCGGCAGGGGCTCGCGACCGCATCTACCGCCGCCCCGGCCGCCGCCCTGGCTGCCGACGCGTAGCAGCCCTGGCCCGCGCACGCCGTCGAGTCGCGTGTCGTCCCGCGCGCAGCGATCACTGGACGCTCTCCCAGAAGGGTCGCAGCCGGCGGAGCGGATCGGCCTCGGCGATGCACGTCGCGCCAAGACGCATCGTCGTGCGCCGCTGCCGATCGAAGCGCTCCCAGCGCCCGAGCCTTTCGTGGCTCGGGTCACCCGTGCGCGCGAAGCTCGCCCAGGCATCGAGCGTGTAGCGCGACAGCCGGGCAGCCTCGGGCCCACCCCCGGAGAAAGCCCGACCGAACGGGCCCTCCACCGTGCCGAAGGCGAAGGGGATCTCGATGGCGTGGCAAGCGCCCATCTCACCGCCGAACAGCGGAGACGGCCACTCGAACGAATACATGAACGTGTTCGGGTGGCAGCCGCTCTGTGCTTCAGCCAGCCGCAGCGCGGGGATGCGAAACATGCGATCGCCCTCGATCGCGCAGTAGATCTTCCACGCCGGCAGCGCCGGGCCGAGCACGCTGCGATACAAGTCGATCGCCTCGGCCGCCCGCCCCTCTAACCGTTTGTTGCAGATCTTGAGCAGCGCCGCCTCGTCGATCTCGCGCTTCTTGGGCTCGACCAAGAACAGGAAGTAGTTCCACTCGTCGAGGTTCGCTCCGACCATCAGATCCACGCCACGGGCGCTGCCGGCCACCACGCTCTCGAAGGGCGCCGGCAGGAAGTCGTCGTCCTGGACCGGGACCAAGGTCATCGAGCCTTGCGGCAGGCGTCGGCCGACGGGACCGCGCAGAATGGTTTCCTTCCAGCACGCACGCTGCGCCGCCACGATCTCGGCCGCGCTGGCGTTCCACAGCCGCTCGGGATGGCTCGCGCTGGCACCGACGCCGTGGAGCACGAGCTCCGCCATGCGCGAGGCTTGCTCGCGCGTGGTGGCGTGATGCGCAGCGCCACTCTGCGCGATCGCGCGACGGAACAGACCGCGCGCCTCGGGCGCCGCTAAGAGCGATCCAATGCTCATTGCGCCAGCGGACTCACCGAAGACCGTGACGTTCTGCGGATCGCCGCCAAAGTTGCCGATGTTGTCGCGCACCCAGCGCAGCGCGGCAATCTGGTCGCGCATACCGTTGTTGGACGCGACATCGCTCGATCCGCCCAGCAGGTCGTTGAAGAAGCCAAAGCCCAGTGCGCCCAGGCGGTAGTTGATCGTCACAACGACCAGGTTGCCCCGCTCCGCCAGCGCTGCGCCGTCGTACAGCTCCTGTCCGCCGGAGCCGACGCTGAACCCACCGCCGTGGATCCAAACCATCACCGGGCGAGCCGCTCCATCGGCGGCAGGTGTCCAGACATTGAGGTAGAGGCAGTCCTCGCTCAGCTCGCCGAGGTCCTGCATCAAGCCGACATCTTGTGGCGACGCCGGTCCAAAGCGGCGCGCGTCACGCGTGCCCGACCACGCGCCGATCTTCACAGGAGCACGCAAACGCAGATGCCCCACCGGAGGCTGCGCATACGGCACGCCTCGGAACACGCTCACGTGTGCCGAGGCCGGCTCCCCCTCGATCTTGCCCTGCTCGGTCCATGCGGTGCTCGCCATGCGCGAAGTTGTTTCACGAAGCCGACCGGACGCCAAGCGTGGCCGCGCTGCACCGCCGGGCGAGTCTGGGTGTAGGCTTCTGGCATGCCTTTCGAACTGCTCGACCGACCGGGTGACTACATCGACGGCCGCTTCTGTGTGCCCGCCGCCGCAGACGGCGAGCTGCGCATCGCGAGCCCGGCCGACCTCCGCGACGTGACCGCCGTCCATCCCTATTCCAACGCCGCCGTGCACGCCGCCGTGGATGCCGCTCGGCGCGCTTTCCCCAGCTGGCGTCGCGTGGCGCAGAGCGAACGCGCGCAGTGGCTGCGCCGCTATCAAGCGCAGCTGCGCGCGCACAAGCCCGAACTCTCGCAGCTGCTGGTGCGCGAGGTCGGAAAGCCCGCGTGGGAAGCCGCGACCGAAGTCGACGCGATGATCACCAAGGTCGACGTGATGCTCGACGAAGGGGCGAGCTACACGGCCGACCGCACGCTCGACGATCTGCCGGGTGAGATCCGCTACAAGCCACACGGCGTAGTCGCGGTGATCGGACCGTTCAACTTCCCGGGGCATCTGCCCAACGGACAGATCATCCCGGCGTTACTCTTGGGCAACACGGTCGTACACAAGCCGAGCGAGCGCACGCCCAGCCTGGCCACCTGGATGGCCCGCTGCTTCCACGAAGCCGGCCTGCCTGCCGGTGTGTTCAACGTCGTGCAAGGCGTGGGCAGCGCCGGCGCGACGCTCGCCGAGCATCCGGAGGTCGACGGGGTCATGTTCACGGGCTCCGTGGCCGTGGGCCGACGCATCCTGGCGAGCCAAGCACAGCGACTGGACCGGCTGATCGCACTCGAACTCGGCGGCAAGAACACGGCTGTCGTGCTCGACGACTGCGACCTCGAGCGCGCGGCACGCGCCATCGCGTTCGCCGCATTCGTGACGGCCGGTCAGCGCTGCACAGCCACGTCCCGGGTGGTCGTCGCCGCGGGCGTCGCGGACGCGCTGCTCGACCGGTTATCGCAACTTGCCCGCACGCTGCAGGTCGGCTACCCGCTGCATGCCGAGATCTTCATGGGGCCCCTGATCTCCGACGCGGCGCAAGATCGCTTGCTCGCGGCCCAAGCGAGTGCGCGCACGGCGGGGTTCTCGGCCGTGGTGGAAGGCGGCCCAGCGAGCATCGCCGGGTACCAGGGGCACTACGTCCGCCCGGCGATCCACGTGGCACCCGGCCCCAAGGCGGCCGCTCCTGGCTACCGGGACGAAGAGCTGTTTGGGCCAGATCTCGCGGTGTACGTGGTACCGGACGCCGACGCCGCCATCGAGATCGCGAACGATACACGCTTCGGGCTCGCCGCTTCCGTCTTCACGTGCTCACGTCCGGCGTTCGAGCACGTTGCCGATGGCCTGCGCGTGGGCGTGCTGCAGTGGAACCGCTCCACCGCGGGCGCCAGCGGCCGGCTGCCCTTCGGAGGTATCAAAGACAGCGGTAACCACAGGCCGGCTGGTATCATGGCAGGCACGTCATGCACGTACGCTCAGGCCGTACAGCTTCCAGGCCCCGCGGACGAAGCGCTGCCCTCCTGGCCAGGCCTTCGACCCTGAAGTGCAAAACGTTCACACGCACTCGGAAATCCGTCTGTGCACAGGCGACCACAGTGCAGGAAGCCGGCTGAAGACCGAACGGAACACGGTAGTGCCGGCCCAGGCCCAGACCAGAGCGTGCCCCATGCGAGAGATTCCCCTCATGCATCCCCGGCGGCGACCCCGCCAAGCCCGAGCCCAGGCCACGGTCGATGCCATCGTCCAAGCCACAGCGCGGGTCCTGATCGAAGACGGCTACGACCGTGCCAGCACCAACCGCATTGCCCAGGCGGCTGGTGTGAGCATCGGATCGCTGTACCAGTACTTCCCAAGCAAGGAAGCCCTGGTTGCAGCCTTGGTCGAAGAGCACGTGCACCGCATGCTCGACATGGTGACGATCGCGCTCGATCACGAGAGCCAAGAGAACCTGCCCGAGAGCACGCGCGTGCTGGTGAACGCCCTGATCGCCGCCTACCGGCTCGATCCGAAACTGCACCACGTGCTGTGCCAGGAGGTCCCGAAGATCGGCGAACTCAAGCGCATCTACGACTTCGAGGAGAAGCTGGCCGAGCGTATCCGCCACTACCTCACGTCGCTGCACCACCAGATTCGCCACCAGAGCATCGACCGCGCGGTGTTCCTGCTCGTGAACGCTATCCCGAGCGTGATCCGCGCCGCCATCGAGACCGATCCCGAAGCGAGCAGCGACGTCAGCTTGGCCAACGAGCTGACGGACATGATTCTGCGCTATCTCGTGTACGTGCCCTCGAGCGAGTCGGGCAGCTACAAGATCGCGAAACTGTCCGCGTAACCCAACGCCGCAGCTGTCAGGCGGTCACTACGGGCCTCGCTGGTTCCAACGAACCGCGAGGCCTTCGTGTTTGTGTGTGGCTGTGTTTCCGTGCGGCGCGCTCCGGGGCAACGCGCGAAACCGCGCCTACAGGCGCAGTCGCCCCGTGCTGATCGCGTCGTGCAGCGACGCATCGAGCAGCACGTACTCCTGCCGCTCGGGGTGCAGGAAGTACAGCGGATCGGGCACGGTGCGCGGGTCGAAGCCTTCCTTCTGCAGGTCGTTCTTCTTCAGCTTGAAGGTGCCCGTCGTCTGCAGCTCCGGCATGACGCGCACGAACAGCGGCCGCGCATAGCTCGGCAGCGCGCTCGCCACGTGATCCTTGAACGCGCGGGCATCAAAGGTCTGATGCGGCCCGAGCACCACTGCAGCCATGCCGGCGCGCCCTTCCGTTCCTTGAACCTGCACGCCGTAGACGTTCACCTCGCTGGCGGGCGGCCACTTCGAGATCTGCTCTTGCACCTCGAAAGTCGCGACGTTTTCGCCCTTCCAGCGGAACGTGTCTCCGAGGCGATCCATGAAGAAGAGGTTGCCCATGCGGTCGGCGCGAAGCAGGTCGCCGGTGTTGAACCAGGCGTCGCCCTTGTCGAACGCGTCACGCACGATCTTCTTTTCGCTCGCAGCCTTGTCCTGGTAGCCGTCGAACTCGCCGCGCGGGCGGATCTTGCCGAGCAAGATGCCCGACTCGCCCGCCTTTGCCTTCACGCAGAAACCGCGCGAATCGCGGATGAAGCTTTGCCTGGCCTCGTCCCAGCGCGCCAGTGTCATGCCCGGCAGGAGCCGGCCCACCGACCCGACGGTATTGAACAGGTTGATCGTGATGCAGTTGCCCTCGGTGGCGCCGTAGAATTCCGCGACACGCGCGACGCCGAAGCGCTGCTGAAACGCTTCCCAGATGTCGGGGCGCAGGCCATTGCCCGTCACGACGCGGACCTTGTGATCGCGATCGCGCGGCGAAGGGTCGGCGTTCATCAGGTAGCGACACAGCTCACCGATGTAGATGAATGACGTCGCGCCCGACTCGCGAACCTCGTCCCAGAAGCGCGAGCGCGAGAACTTGCGAGAAAGCGCCAGGGTCACGCCGGCCGTGATCACGCTGCTGGTGGCCAGAATCACCGCGTTGCTGTGGTAGAGCGGCAGGCAGTTGTAGTGCACGTCGTTTGGGCCGTAGCGCAGGGCCGCGCCGGACCACACGCGCCCGCCGCGAAAGAGGCGGTGATGGCGCACCACGGCCGCCTTGGGCAAGCCCGTGGTGCCGCTGGTGTAGATGTACGCTGCCTGGTCCTGCAGCGTGTGCGTGCCTGTCTCGACCGGGTTCGCGCTGGACGCGTCCTGCAGGTGCGTGGACCACAGCGGCACATCGACGGCACACGGCTCATCGACATCCATGTCGACGTCGACGGCGCCGGGCGCGACATCCGCCAGCTGCGCACGGATCTCAGCGAAGCGCGGCCAGATTTCCGAGCCCACGATCACCCGACTCGGCACGCAGATGCGAATCGCATGGGCCAGGAGGTCGCCTTGGCCGTGCGTGTTGATCAGGCTCGAGACGGCGCCGAGCTTGTGCAGCGCAAACATGTGCCACAGGAACTCGGGGCGGTTCTCCATCGCCAGCGCGACGACGTCGCCCTTACGTACGCCTAGCTTCTTGTAGGCGTCCGCATGCTGGTTGATCAGCGCGTTGCCCTGCGCGTACGTGTACCGCCGCTCACCGAAGATCAGCAGCAGCTGCTGCGGACGCCGCTCGGCGTGCCGTTCGAGCTGCAGCGCGATGGTCTGATTGCTGGTGGGGCTGTAGAGCGCGAAGCCCTGGATGAGCTTGAGCGTGCGCTCGATGGCGTAGAGCATGTGAACTTCCTCGTGGCTTCCCGCGGCCGTTCCGCCGACCCTGGCGGCCCCGCAACGGGCGAAACCTGTAACACAGATTCGCTGGCTCGCGGCACCCCCCGACGCCAGGTTGGAACGATCGACGCGCCAGCGCCGGCCAGTCCGGTGTGGCCAGACGGGGCGGCCTGGGCGTATGCTCCGACGGTCGAGCCGTTGCTCGCTCGGGAGGCCCGCGGATGACTCGCTTCTGCCGCTTAGCGCTTGCTTTTGCAGCTCTTTCAGCCATGTGCGGCCCGGTCTCGGGCTGCGCGTTCCTCGACGATTTCAGCAAGTTCAAGGCCAAGCAGCCCGCCGCAGACGCCGGCAACGGGGACGCTGGTGGCGGCAGCGCAATGGCCGATGGCTCGACCGCTGATGCGGGCGCGGACGCGGCGCCCGCCGACCCCTGCGCGAGTGTGAAGTGCACCAAGCTCGACGGCCCCTGCACGAAGGGCGTGTGCAAGGCAGGCAAGTGCAGCGCGGTGCCGATCAACGAGGGCAACAGCTGCGCGGCCGGCAAGTGCACCGACAGCCCGGTCTGTACCGCCGGCGAGTGCAAGGGCACCGCCAAGGACTGCACAGCGATGGACACCGACTGCCAAAAAGGCGTGTGTGACGCGCAGACCGGCAGCTGCGGCTCTACGAACATCAACGAAGGCGGCAGCTGCAGCGACGGCGACGCCTGCACCACGAGCGACAGCTGCACAGCTGGCGCGTGCGCGGGCACGACAGTCGATTGCTCGAAGTTCACCGACACGTGCTTGGTTGGAGCGTGCGACCCGGGCACGGGCGATTGTGTGGCCAACGTCGCGCCCGACCACACCACCTGCGACGACAGGCAAGTGTGTACCACGGCGAGCGAGTGCAGCTCCGGCAACTGCGTGGGCACGGTCAACGCGCCGCTGACGACCGCGTGCAACGACTACAACGACTGCACCGGCACCACGCAAAAACCTGACCACTGCGACGGCTCCGGCAACTGCACCAGCGGTGACAACGTCACTGCGGGCACCGCGTGCGACGACAACAACGACTGCACTGGCCCAGCCGCCAGCGACAAGTGCGATGGCGCGGGGAAATGCAGCGGCGCCAGCGTCGCCAATGGCACGGCCTGCCAGACGCAGTGCCGCACGGCAGCCACCTGCGTCGCCGGCGAGTGCCACGACGCGAAAGGCAAAAGCTCGTTCAACCCCCAGTGCACGTTCAACTGGTGTGGCAACGAGAAGCTCTGCGACGTCACATATAAGAACGACGGCACGTGCGACTGCGGCTGCAACGCTCTCTTCGACGACAGTGCAGACTGCAACCCGTGCAGCGCACAGATGTGCACCTCGAAGGACGCCGTGGATCCTGACCACCCTTCGCGCACCACGGCACACGTCGGCGCGCAGCAATGTGACAGCTCGACCGGCGCAGCTCGTACAGACTGCCCGGTCAGCTACAAGACCAACGGTCAATGCGACTGCGGGTGCCAGTTCGTGGACCCCGAGTGCAGCGGCGGTAACTGCTGCATGGACGGCACCGGCAGCGCGGGCGCACCGGACCGTGTGGGCTGTGCGGACGTCTTCGTCCAGGAGTGCGTGTGCAGCAGCTTCCCGTACCACGACCCATTCTGCTGCGATCGCGATCCGAACACCGGCGGCGGGCACTGGGACGCGACGTGCGCGGCGGAGGCCACCGCACTGGGCTGCGCGGTCTGCCCGTAGCGCGAAGGGAAACCGCCACGATCACGTGGCGGCAACGTAGACGCGAGCAGCGCGTGCTGCGCTGAGTTCATGACGCGTTCACGCGTCGCGCAGACTCGCGCTGCCACGCGGCACACTCGCGCCGTGCCACCCACCAGCGATCCATGCCGAGCGCAGCGATCGACTACTCTGGCAGGCGAGTCCGCTTCTGCTCTTCGAGCAAACCGAGCCCAATCGCCATGGCCTTGCGCACGCGCTCGAGGATCTCGTCATCACTCTTGAGCTTCGCCTGTGCCCGCTCGAACTCGGAGCTCACAGCGGAGAGTCGCTGCGCCTTGTCGTCGCGGTCGCCGGTCACGCTGCGCAGTTGCTGCTCGGCGTGGTTCCGCGCGGTCTCAGTCTCTTCGTGCCGCTCTTCGAGCAGCGCGTAGCGCGACTCGGACTCCGAGAGCGCCTTGCCGACGCGCGCCATGTCCTGCTTGTGCTTGTCGGTCTGCTCGGCCAGCTCCGCGCCGTGCTTCTGCGACAACTGCTCACGCGTGGTGCGCAGCTCGTTCTCGTGGGCAGCGAGTGCCGCCGCGAGCTCCGCCTTGTGTGCGCCAGCCTGATCGGCCAGCTTTGCTTCTTGCTCGGCCTTCAGCTGCGCACGCAGCTCTTCCAGCTCGCTGCGCTTGCGCTGCTCCGCGCGCTCCGCCGCCGCTTTCTGGGCGACCACATGTTCTTCGCGAAGCTCGGACAGCTCCTCGGCGTGCGCGCGCTGTTGCGCAGCCAGCGCGTGCTGCTGCGCTTCCTTCTGCTTCTCACTCGCAACCGCGTGCTCAGCCCGTAGCTTGGCAAGCGCATCTGCGTGGCTGCTGCGCAGCTCCTCGAGGTCCAGCTGCTGCTGGGCCTTGATGCCGTCGAGCTCGCCGCCGAGCTCCTTGACCTTCAGGTCGCTGCGCTCCAGCCGCGCCTTCATGTCGTCCAGGCGCTTCTTCGAGCTTTCCTTGTCGGTCGTGAGCGCGGCGACGATCTCGCTCTTCTTCTCGACCTCGCGCTGCAGCTCCGCTGCCTTGTCGTGCGTGTCCTGCAGCTCGCGCTCGACCACCAGGCTCTTGTCACTCGACTCGATCAGCTGCTTATCGCGCGCGGTCACCTGGTCGCGCAGATCGAGCAGCTCACGATCCTTGCGATTGAGCTGCTCACGCAAGTCGAGCAGCTCGCGACTGGACACGCCGCCTGTCTTCTTCGCGGCGTCCAGCGCCTTCTCTGCGCCCGATGCGCGTTGCTCCGCGACGGTCGCGCGCTTGTCGGCGGCCTGCGTCTTCTGCTCCGCGGCCGCGAGCTCGCGCTTCCACCGCTCGAGTTCCGCCGTGTGCGCCGCGCTGGGTTCCGCGGGTGCGGTGCTCATGCGCGGCGCCGGGGCCACGCGTTCGGCAGCCGCGACAGAAGCACGCGGTGCGGGCGCAACCGGCTCTGCCGCGGGCGTGACCTGCGGCGCAGCCGGCTCATCACCGAGCACAAGCGATTCCAGCGCCTGGTCCGCAAACTCGTCCACCGCGGTCGTGACCTGCGGGGCAGCCTGCACGGCGGCGGCCACCGGTGGTGCGGCCGGCGCGGTCGCTTCCGGCTCGAGCTCCGCCTCGGTTTCGTCGGAGATCACGATCACGTCCTCTTCGACAGCGTCGTCGATCTCGATCGTTTCCTCTTCGGGCTCGGCCGCGCCTGCGCCGTTACTCTCGGGCACGAACCGCTTCACGCGCTCGAGCAGCTCGGCAAATGCAATCGGCTTACGAACGTATTCGTCGGCACGGGTGCGCAGCTTCTTGTGCTGCTCGAAGGTCTCCTCGTCGACTTCGCTCGACAAGATAACCAGCGGCACGTTCTCGAGCTCGGCCGTCTTCTTGATCTTCTTGCAGACCAGGAACCCGTTCATGCCGGGTAGCTCGATGGTCAGCAGGATCAGATCGGGCTTGTTGCCCTGCGCGATCTCGAGACCCGACGGCCCATCGCTCGCGATATCGACCTGTGCACCTAAGCGCTCGAAGCTCGTCTTGACTTCACCGGCGAAGCTCGCGTCGCTCTCGAAAAAAAGAATGCGCTGGCTCATCCCGCTCCTCTGGGTGTCGGAACACGCGGCACGTGGCCAACATCACGGAATTGCAAGGATAGTGGCGCGGCTTCTGCAGTGTCAACGACAACGCGTCGGATCGGTGCAAAAGCAGCGCGCCTAGGCGCAGCAGACAACCCGATCGGCGTCAGTAAGGGATGCGCGCAGTGGCCACCAGGCGTAGCAAGCTCTTCTGATCCAGGTCACCGGTGAACGCGTAGACGATACCGTTCTGCTCCATGATCGGCACCGTGTAGCCCTGTAGGGTCTGGTAGGTGACGTCGCGATCACCCACGTGTACGTGGTGCGCGCCGCGACGGCCGAGCTCCCCCTCCGCGCTGAGCGCGTGTGCCAGGCTCCCATCGGGCTTGAACGCCACGATCGTGAGCCGACTGTCGCCTACGCTGTAATAGAGCTTGGCAGCTTGATGCGGACCGACCTGCGAGACGCGGGCGCCGAGAAAATGCACGCTCGGCTCACCGAACTCCACCGAACGCACGCGAAAGCCGACCTTGTCGCGGAACCAGCTGGTTGCTTGCTCGGGGACTTGCGTGCTGATCTCGGTGGGCAGCTCGTCTTTGTGACGATCGACCACGTCGCGCACGATGTCGAGTGCAGGCGCCATGCCGGCCATTTCCACGCGACCGGCATCGGTGCCGAGCACGGAGCCCAAGACCAGCAACACCGACGCCGCGACCGCTGCGACCGTCATCCAAACGTGACCGGGCTGCCGCTCGTCCTCGTCCACGCGCACGGCTGCAAGCGCATCGCTGACACGCAGCCGCAAGTGACCCGGCGCAGGCGCAGGCACCGCCAGCTGCGCTTGGAGCTCACCCTTGAGCGCGCGCAGAAACGCGAGATCTTCGGCGCACGCGGCACACGTCAAAAGGTGCTGCTCGATCTCGAGCATGGGGCTCGGCTCGAGCTCGGCGTCGACGAATGCCGACAGATGCTTCTCGACCAACTTGCAGTCCATCAGCCGCGACTCCTTTCGCGGTGCTCGCGACGATAGCTCGCGAGCGACACGGGTTCTTCTGCTTTGGATCCTGCGACTGCGGTCTGCGGCGCCTTGGCTACCTGCAGCCCGAGGCTCTCGCCGTGCTCGGCCAAGCGCTGCTGCAGCGTGCGGCGAGCGCGATGCAGCCGCGACATGACGGTGCCGATCGGGCAGCCGACGACCTCGGCGATCTCCTTGTAGCTTAGCTCCTCGACGTCGGCGAGGATCACCACCGTTCGGTGATCGTCAGGCAACTCGGCCAGCGCCGCCTGCAGCTCGCGCGCGACGACCGGCCGCAGCGCATCCTCCTGCGGTTCCATGAGCGCACGCAGAGCGCCGCGCCCGATCGTGGCTTCGCCCGCCGGCTCGTGGCTCATCGACTCGGCGATGGCGTGCTCTTTCACGTGGCGGCGATACTTGTTCACGAACGAGTTGAACTGGATGCGCAGGAGCCACGCCTTGAGGTTCGAGCCGCGCTCGAAGCGTTCGTAGAAACGCAGCGCCTTGACGAAGGTGTCCTGCACCAGATCCTCGGCATCGGCCGGCGAACGCGTCAGGCGCAGAGCATGCGCGTAGAGCGTGTCGAGGTACTGCAGGGCGTCGGCCTCGAACTCGCGCTGTTGTTTGCTCTTTTGCGGTTGGAACCAGCCCATGCGTCCTCTTGTGTAGCTCAACCGTGCGCGAGGCCCAGGTATTTCATGCTTGCCCATCCGTATCGCACACGATACTAGTCACGCGGGCCAGGTCGAGGCAGGATTAGCCATGCTGTCGGCCGAGGAGCAGACCGATCTGCTGGCCAAGCGCATTGCGGCGATCCTGGATCCAGGCGTGCGGGCCGCGTACGTGCGCCATACGCTGCTGGGACTGGCAGCGGCGGACGTCGCCGACGTGTTGATCGTGACCCGAGCGCATGCCGAGGCGCACAGCCCGCGCCACGAGAGCTTGCTGACCGCCCTCTCCCTCGCCCTCGCCGACGAAGCCTGCGCAGCCCTGCGGCAGACCGTGGCCGCCCTGCTCGAGGTGCGCGATCAACGGAGCTTGGCCCGCAGTCTGCGACGCGATGCGGCCGAAGGCGAAGACGACGCGCAGCGTGTTCCAGACTTCGGCATGGGGCGCACTGTCACGCTCGGCGAGCGCAAGTCGCTGGCGCGGCGGCGGGATCGCGAGCTGATCTCGCGCGTGATCCGAGATCCCCATCCGGACGTGATCCGGATCCTGCTCCTGAACCCGCGCTTGACGGAGAACGACGTGCTGCGGCTGTGCGCGCGACGACCGGTGGCGAGCGACGCGCTGCGCGAGGTCTTCCGCTGCCAGCGCTGGATCGTGCGCTATGCGATCCGCCTGGCGCTGATCCTGAACCCGTACACGCCGCTCGATGTCGCACTGCAGCTCACGCCGTTGTTGCACGACCAAGACCTGCGACGCGTGCTGGAGGCCGCGGATCTACCGCGCGAGTTGCACGCGGCCTGCCGACGGCGAGCCGAAGAGGGCGTGCTGCACTGACGGACGCGCCGCGCAGGGGCGTCGTCACGCGTCGTCACGTGTCGTCAAGCGTCGTCGTGGTCGTCGGATAGCTCGGCATCGCTGACGTCGGCTTCGTGACCGCGCGTCTTCGGTGAGCCCAGCTTGGTCACTTCAATGTCGTCGTTCTGTGCCATGCCGCGCTTGAAGCGGCGGATGGTCTTGCCGACCGTCTCCCCCAGCTGCGGCAAACGCGAAGCACCGAAGACCAACACCAGGAGCATCAGGATGACGATGAGCTCGGGTAATCCGATGTTGCTGCACATGGTCCGGTACGCGCCCGCTGCAAGAACCGCGCAGAGCGTACGTGCGGCCGGAGGTGACGGCAAGGCTCGGCTGGCGGATACTGCGGCCGTCCGACCATGCGCCCCATTGCCGAGATCGACCCGCAAGCATGCCGAGCGCTCCAGGGCGTCGTCTTCGACGTCGACGACACCCTGACGCGCGGCGGACGACTGGAGGCCGAAGCGTACGCGGCCCTGTGGGCGCTGCAGCGCGCCGGGCTTCTGCTCGTGGCGGTGACGGGCCGACCGATTGGGTTCGCCGAGCTGATGGCGCGACAGTGGCCGGTGAATCTGGCCGTCGGGGAAAACGGTGCGGGCTACGTGCGGGTCACCGAGCGCGAGCTGCGGGTCGGCTTCTTCGAAGACGATGCCGCGCGTGGCCGAGAGCGCGAGCTGCTACAACGGGTCGCGGCGCGCATGCGCGTTGAAGCACCGTGGGCGCAAGTGACCGACGACCACTGGGCGCGACGCTGTGACCTCGCCTTCGACGTCGGCGAGCGCGTCACGCTGTCGGCCGAGCAGATCGAGCAGGTCGTGCGCGTGATGCAGGCTGAGGGCGCGCGTACGGTGGTCTCGAGCGTGCATGCGCACGCGATGCTCGGAAGCTACGACAAGGCGTCGGGCGTGGTGCGCGCGTGCCAGCGTGAGCTGAACGTGGACCTTGCGGTCGAGCGTGCACGCTGGCTGTTCGTGGGCGATAGCGGCAACGACGCGGCCGCGTTCGCGTTCTTCCCGCTGAGTGCGGCGGTGGCGAACGTCACGCCGCATCTTGCGCGGCTGCCCGTGGCGCCCGCCTACGTGAGCGAGGCGGATCGCGGACTTGGCTTTGCGGAAATCGCTCGCACGGTCCTGGAGCGGCGCTGACGTGAGCACGAGCGCGACGACGGCACGCCTCGCCGTGCGCTGGCCGCGACCGGTGCGGCTCGCGCTGGTGTCGAGCGCGGCTGCGTGCGCCGCGCTCGGTGTGGCGCTGGCCAGCACGGCCGCGCCAAGCGAGGCCGCGCTGCGCGAACGCAGCCTGACACAGAGCCCGGAGCGCGTGGCCGAAGCCTTCATCGTGGCCTACGACGCTCGCGAGTACGCGCGCGCCGCGGCCGTGGCGAGCGAACCTTTGCAGGCGCGCCTGCGGGCACGCGCGCGCCGCACGGCCGGCGCGCAAGCGCGTGCGAACGCGCAGGAGAGTAGCTTCGTGATCGAGGAGAGCTACTTCCTTTCGGAAGGACGACTGCGACTGCTCGGCGAGCTCACGCGTGCCGGTGCGCAACAGACGACGGGGTGGCCTGTGGCGATCCTGGTCGGCCGACACGGCGACCGCTTCCTCGTGGAAAACGTGACCTGGCCCAAAGGGCCGTTGCCGGAGACGCCATGACTCGCAGCAAGAGCACGACGAAAGCCGCAGGACTGGAGCGCGGGAGTCGCGCGCTCTACGAGCGCCCGCGCTACTACGACCACGCCTATCGCACGCTCAAAGCCGATGTCGCTTTCTACACTGAGCTCGCACGCGACAGCGGCGGACCCGTGCTCGAGTTGGGCGCGGGGACCGGACGCATCACGCTCGGAATCGCGCGCGCGGGCGTGGACGTGGTGGGGCTCGACCAGTCTGCGGCGATGCTGGCGCGGGCGAAGGAGCGCATAGCGAGCTTGCCGGCCGAGGCGCGCCAGCACATCGAGCTGCGGCAAGGGGACCTGCGCAAGGTGCGGCTGCGTCGGCGGTTTGCGCTGGTCATCGCGCCGTTCAACCTCTTCATGCACATGTTCACGCGCGCCGACATCGAGCAGGCGCTGGCCACCGTGCAGGCGCACCTGGCACCGCGTGGGCGCTTCGCCATGGATGTACTGATGCCGGACCTCGGCACTCTGCGGCGCGACCCGGAGCGCGTGTATCGCTGTCGGCCCGTATTCGATCCGACCGATGGCAAGCGCTACGCCTACGGGGAGTCGTTCGACTACGATTCCGTCAGCCAGGTGCAGACCGTGCGCATGATGTTCCAGCGCATCGACCGCCCCGAGCTCGACCACACCACGCCGCTGTGCCTGCGCTTCTACTTCCCCGAGGAGCTGCTGGCGCTCTTGCACTACAACGGGTTTACGCTAGAGCAACGCTTCGGGGGCTTCGACAAGAGTCCGTTCACCGAACAAAGCGACAACCAGGTTCTGGTCGCGCGCCCGAGCCGGCGGCGCTAGCCACGCACAGGAAACGAACATGCAAGACCGTCTGCTCTTCGTCATCTCACCCCCGCGCGCCGGCTCGACGCTGTTGCAGCGCATGCTCGGCTCGCACTCGGAGATCTTCACCTACCCCGAGCCGCACCTGATCACGCCGCTCGCCTACCTGGGCTATCACGACCTGGTCGACCGCGCGCCGTACGATCACATCAACGCCGCGGAAGCGATCAAGATCTTCGTGGACGGCCTGCCCAACAAGGAGACGGACTACCTCGATGCACTGCGCGCCTACAGCGACACGCTGTACGGCCGCATGCTCGCTCCCACCGGCAAGCGCTACTTCCTCGACAAGACGCCCGCCTACGCGCTGGTACTGCCCTTTCTCACGCGGCTCTACCCCAACGCGCATTACATCGTGCTCACCCGGCATCCGCTCGCCGTGATGAGCTCGTATGCCAACAGCTTCTTCCATGGTGACTGGGCGGAGGCCAACCGCTTCAATCCGATCGCCAATCGCTACGTGGCCGCGATTGCGCACCTGCTGCAGAGCCCGCCCAAGCACATGCTGCAGGTCGGGTACGAGCAGCTGGTGCGTGACCCTGCCACGCAGCTCGAACGCATGTTCGCGTTCCTCGGCCTCGAAAATCAGCCGTCAGCCGTGAACTACGGCGACAACTTCGAGGAAACCAAGAAGGGCATGGGCGACCCGATCACCGTCGGCGAACAGAAGCGACCCGTGGATAGCTCGATCGAGAAGTGGGTGGGCGAGCTCGCCGAAGACGAAAGCAAGCTTGCTCTGGCGTCGGAGATCATCGCCAAGCTCGACCCCGAAGACGTGCGTCTGTGGGGCTTCGACAAAAGCCAGTTGCTAGAGCCTCTCGAGCGTGCCCGCGCCTCGGGCAAGCTACCCAAGTACAAGAAGCCCAAGAGCAACAACTACGTGTTGCAGCGGCGCATCATGCTCGCCCTGAAGAAGGACATCCACGAACGGCCCCACGGCAAGCTCGTGGAGAAAGTCAGATATTACTGCAACGTTTTGTTGCGCGAGTAACGCGGCGCTCCGCGATCAGCTCGCAGCGAGCTGCCGCAGCACGAACGGCAAGATCCCGCCGTGCTCGTAGTACTCGACCTCTTGCTGCGTATCGAGGCGCGCACTGACTTCGAAGGTCTTGGCGCCGGCTTTCACGGTCAGGCGTTTGCGTGGCGCGAGGCCGGCCGCGATGCCGAGGATGTCGATCACCTCTTCGCCCGTGAGCCCGAGTGTCTCGCGCGATTGGCCCGGCAAGAACTCCAAGGGCAGCACACCCATACCGATCAGGTTCGAGCGGTGGATGCGCTCGTAGCTCTCGCAGATCACGGCGCGGATGCCCAGCAGGTTCGTGCCCTTGGCGGCCCAGTCGCGCGAGCTGCCGGTGCCGTATTCCTTGCCACCGATCACGACCAGCGCCCTGCCCTCCGCCTTGTACTTCACGGAAGCGTCGTAGATCGACAGCGCTTCGCCGTCGGGCAGATGCCGCGTGACACCGCCTTGCGTGCCCGGGGCGAGCAGGTTCGTGAGCCGGATGTTCGCGAACGTGCCGCGCATCATCACTTCGTGGTTGCCGCGGCGCGCACCGTACTGGTTGTAGTCGCGGGCGCTGACGCCGTTGTCTTCCAGGTACTTCGCGGCCGGCGTGCCCTTGGCGATATTGCCAGCAGGCGAGATGTGATCGGTGGTGACCGAATCACCGAGCAGCGCGAGCACGCGCGCGCCCGTGATGTCTTTCGGTGCCTCGGGCTTGCCGCGCTTGAGGCCTTCGAAGAACGTGGGCTTGCGGATGTACGTGGACTTCGGATCCCACGCGAAGGTTTGGCCTTTGGGCGCCTGCACTTGCTGCCACTGCACGGGGCCTTCGGAGACCGCGGCGTAGCGCTTCTCGAACATCTCGCGCTTGAGATGCGAGCCGATCGCGTCAGCGACTTCCTTCTGGCTCGGCCAGATGTCGCGCAGGAACACGGGTTTGCCGTCTTTGCCGGTGCCGAGTGGCTCGTTCTGCAAGTCGATGTTCATCGTGCCGGCGATGGCGTAAGCGACCACGAGCGGCGGCGAAGCCAAGTAGTTCGCCTTCACCTGGGGGTGCACGCGACCTTCGAAGTTGCGGTTGCCGGACAGCACCGAGACCGCGACGATATCGGCGTCTTTGATCGCCGCGCTGATGTGATCGGGCAGCGGACCGGAGTTGCCGATGCAGGTGGTGCAGCCGTAGCCGACCAGGTGGAAGCCGAGTTGTTGCAAGGGCTCCGCCAGCTGGGCGTGTGCGAGGTAGTCGGTGACCACTTGCGAGCCCGGCGCGAGGCTGGTCTTGACCCAGGGCTTCGCAGACAAGCCCTTGTCCACGGCCTTCTTCGCGAGCAGGCCCGCAGCCATCAGCACGGCAGGGTTGCTCGTGTTCGTGCAACTGGTGATTGCAGCGATCACGATGTCGCCGTTCTTCAGCGTGAAGCTCTTGCCCTCGTGTGTGACCGTCACCTGCGCGTCGAGCTTGCTCTTGCCGAGCACGGTGGGCAGCGCCTTCTGCCACTCAGCCTTCGATTGCTTGAGCACGACGCGATCTTGCGGGCGTTTGGGGCCGGCGATCGACGCCTCGACGTCGCTGAGATCCAGCGCGAGCGTATCGGTGAAGATCAAGTCGGCTGTGCCGGGCGTGCGGAATAGGCCCTGCTCTTTGCAGTAGGCCTCGACGAGCGCGATCTGCTCCTCGCTGCGACCGGTGAAGCGCAGGAACTTCAGCGTTTCGTCATCGACGGGGAAGAAGCCCATGGTCGCGCCGTACTCAGGCGCCATGTTCGCGATGGTCGCGCGATCCGCGAGCGGCAAGTGATCGAGGCCGTCGCCGTAGAACTCGACGAACTTGTCGACCACGCCCTTCTTGCGAAGCATCTGCACGACGGTGAGCACGAGATCGGTGGCCGTCACGCCTTCGGGGAGCTTGCCGGTGAGCTTGAAACCGATCACCTCCGGCATGAGCATCGCGACCGACTGACCGAGCATCGCCGCTTCGGCCTCGATGCCGCCGACGCCCCAGCCGAGCACGCCCAGGCCGTTGATCATCGTGGTGTGCGAGTCGGTGCCGACCAGCGTGTCGGGATACGCCAAGGTCTTGCCGTCGCGCTCGCCCGTGAACACCACCTGCGCCAGATACTCGAGGTTCACTTGGTGCACGATACCCGTGCCAGGAGGAACCACGCGGAAACCCTTGAACGCGGTCTGGCCCCACTTCAGAAACTGGTAGCGCTCCTGGTTGCGCTCGAACTCGAGGCGCACGTTTTCGTCGAACGAGCGCAGCGTGCCGAACGAGTCGACCTGCACGCTGTGGTCGATCACCAAGTCGGCGGGCTGCAAAGGATTGATCTTCGTTGGATCGCCGCCGATCGAGACCATGGCTTCGCGCATCGCAGCGAGGTCCACCACGCAGGGCACGCCCGTGAAGTCTTGCAGCAGCACGCGCGCGGGCATGTACGCGATCTCGCTCGTGGGCTTGGCCTTCGGATCCCACTTCGCGGCGGCTTCGATGTCGGCCTTGGTGACGTTCTTGCCGTCTTCGTTGCGCAAGAGGTTCTCGAGCAGCACGCGCAGCGAGAACGGCAAACGCGCGGGGTCGACCACTCCGGCCTTCTTCAGCGCATCGAGGCGGTAGATTTCGAAAGTGCGCGCACCCACCTTGAGGGTGGCCTTGCCGTGGAAGCTGTCGAGATACTTGGTCATGTCACGGGTCCTTGTCGCCATGTGTTGGCTTGTTGCAGAACGCTGATTTTCCGGGGATTCTAGAGGGTCTGTGGCGGAAGTTCATAGCAACACACTTCAACGAAACCCGACACCGTGCTACCTAGGAACTGCCTGGAAGCCTCTAGGTAGCAAGTCTTGGGAGGTGTGTGTGGCACAGGTGAAGCTCACCAAAAGGGTCGTCGAAGCCGCGAAACCCGAGACGGCGGAATACACCCTCTGGGACGCCGAGATCAAAGGCTTCGGACTCAAGGTCACACCCACCGGCAAGAAGAACTACTTGCTCTACTACCGAGCCACCGATGGGACGCAGCGCAAGCCCAAGATCGGCGGCCACGGAGCGCTCACCGTTGACCAGGCGCGCGCCATCGCCCGCAGCATGCTGGCGGCTGTCGCTGCCGGGGCCGACCCTTCCGCAGCCAGACAAGCGGCGCGGACGGCCCCTACCGTCGCCGACTTGTGCACGATCTTCGAGGTCGAACACGTCGGCAAGAAGAAGGGCGGGACGTCGAGCCAATACAAGACGATCCTCAAGAACTACATCCGGCCGGCGCTCGGGTCACGCAAGGTTGGGAGCATCACGCGCGATGACATGGCGCAACTCGTGAGCAAGATCGGCAAGGAGAAGCCGGTCGCCGCGAACCGCACGAAGGCCGTGGCGTCGGTGATGTTCAAGCTGGCCGAGCGCTGGGGACTGCGACCGCTTGGCTCGAACCCTTGCCAGCACATCGATCGGTTCAAGGAGAAGAAGCTGCACCGCGACCTGAGCGAGCTAGAACTCGCGCGCCTCGCCTCGGTGCTGAGCGACGCAGAAGCCGAGCCGGAACCCGGCCGAGCCAACGTGAGCGAGAAGCCGGACGTGGTGGCGGCCATCCGCTTGATCATGTTCACCGGTTGTCGCCGCAACGAAGTGGCGAACCTGCGTTGGGACGAAGTGGACCTTGAGCGCGGCCTGCTGCGCCTGCGTGACTCCAAGACCGGCCCCAAGACGATCCAGACCAACCGAGCCGCGCTCGACATCATCGAGGCGCAGGAGCGCCCGGTCGGCGCCGTGTACGTGTTCCCCGAAGCAAAGAAGCCGGGCCGGCTCAATCGCTCTTGGGAGCGCATCCGCACGCGCGCGCAGCTCGGCGACATGCGCTTGCACGACCTGCGGCACAACTTCGCCAGCGCGGCCGCCGGTAGTGGCGCGTCCCTGGTGATGATCGGCAAGCTCTTGGGCCACGGCAGCTCGGCGACAACGGAGCGTTATGCGCAGCTCCGAGACGATCCCGCCAAGCAGGCATCCGAAGCCGCTGGCGCTGCGATCTCCGCTGCGATGGCAAAGAAGCCGGGGCTGTCGGTGGTCAAGTGACGCAGCGTGGACGGCCGCGCAAGCTGACGCGCGAGCAAGCGCGTAAGACCGCGGAGCGTGTCTTCACGCAGTGGGAAGCGTTGCCAGAACGGACCAAGGAAATGGACGGCATTTTGCGCCGTCGCCAAGTCCTGATCGAGTACAAGCTCCCCTCTGATGATCCGTTCTTCGGGCTTGACCGGCTGCACGCGATCGTTGCCGCGACGGCGCGGAGCAAACGGCCTGATTGGGGCCAAGCGCTTGACCAGTGGCTCACGCCCAATCGCGAAACGAGCACGCAATGGGCAATCGAAACGCTCGCGGCACTGCTCAAGCAATACGATCCGCGGAAGCGAGACGCGAAGATCAGGCAGCTGTGCGCCGCCGCCGCAGCGCCCGGCGCCGAGCACATCGACCACGCCTACCAGGTGGCGCTCGATGCTTGCTGGGGCGCGCTCAAACGCAGCGTGGATGAGGGGCACGAACCGGCGATCGGACAGGCCGCTTTCGCGGCGCGTTTCCGTGGCCTGCTGGTAGACCACACAGCCAGGCGTGTCGTGCATGACGAACGCCGGAGTCGACCGAGCGCCATCGCGCGCACTGTGGTCGCTGCGCTGATCACGCGCAGCACGCCAGAGGCAGTGCGCAAGCGCCAGAAGCGCTCGCCGACGTCGCTTCCGCCGTTGAACGGATTCGACCGCAAGTGGGTGGTGGTGGGGACAAAGCCGAGCGGCTGATTTTTGCGTCCGTGTTAGCGTTTTGCGCCCTGCTACACCGTGATGCATGGACATCACACCGATGCAGGCATACGCGCCGGACCGGAACCGCACTGTCACGCTGGAGGTGGCAATAGCTGCGCCCTGTGAGGTGCGCACCGTCGCCCGCGTGCTGAGGGGCGAGCGGGTACGTGGGCACGTCGACGCGCGGATTCGCTGTGGACTTGCGGCTCGCGGTATCGTCGTGCCGCCGTCAGCGGCCCCCGACCTCGGCTCGACCATGCTCGACCTGAGGGCGAGCCGATGAGCGCGCGCCAGACAGCTGCACCGGCTGCTGACCGCTGGGTCTCGGCCGCCATCGCCGCGGAGATCTCCGGATTCTCCGAATCCCACCTTGCGCGCCTGCGCATGCAAGGCGCCGGGCCGCGCTACGCGAAGCTCGGTACCGGCAAGCAGGCACACGTGCGCTACCGCGAGAGCGAGCTACACGCGTGGATGGCGTCGCACCTCGTGGCGAACACCTCCGAGGTGGCGCCGTGTGGATGATCGTCACCCTGCCCGCGGCTGGCAGGTGCGCGCTGTGCTCGCGCATCCTGGTGGCCGGATCAATCGGCTGCCGCTCTGACGCTGGCGAGCACGCACACTCGGCCTGCGCCATCGGCGACGCCAGACGGCGCGCTGGTGAGCGTGTGCAGCTGACACCTGCGCCGCTGCCGCCCGTCGAGCGCCGGAGGGCCAGCGCATGACCTCGCGACTCCGGGTTGTGCGTGATGTTGCCGCCGACCTGCAAAGCGCTCTGACGGCCGCGGGCGTCTACGAGCTGACGGACCTGTCGACCGCCGTGCAGCGCGACGGCTGCGCCATGCGCTTGGCGCTTGCGCTGGGCACCATGGATCCAATCGCGCGCGAGACACTTCGCGCCGAAGCGATCCAGACTTTCGCCGAGAGGAAGCTCAAGCGCGGCGCTAAGTTCGTGGACGGCGCGATCGCCGAAGCCAAGCGGCTGGCGCGCGATTACGCGACGGCGCCGGAGCCGCCTGTGTCACCCGCTGACGCTCGGCCGGAGATCACCATCGGCGAGTTGCACAAGACAACGGACGCGGCGATCGCCGCGCTCGCCAAGCTGGACGTATACCAGCGCGCCGGGAAGCTTGTGGACGTCATCCGCGAGGCCCAGACGCAAGACGACGGCGCCGTGGTTCCCGCGGACGTGCCGCGTATCCGGCGGATGCCAAGCGCGCGCCTGAACGAGTGCCTTCACCAGGCCGCGCGCTGGTAATCGGTCAAGCACGACCGGGACGGAAACGAGTTTCGCAAGCGCGTGTCGGTCCCGGATGATGTGCTTGATGCGATCGCGGCCCGCGGAGAGTGGGCGCACGTTCGCCCGCTCGAAGGCGTCGTTGCGTGGCCGGTTCTGCGTCCCGATGGCTCGACCTTGAGCACCCCGGGATACGACAAGGCTACGCGCCTGATCAGCAGCAACGTCGTCAACGCGAGTGTTTCCGACGCGCCGAAGATGGTCGACGTCCAGCAAGCGCTGGCGTTGTTGTACGAGGTGGCGCGGGACTTTCCTTTCGCGAGCGACGCGTGTTTGTCCGCTTGGTATGCGCTCCTGCTCACGGTCCCGGCGCGTCACGCAATCAGCGAGCCGGTCCCGCTGGGCCTCATCGATGGCAACGCGCGCGCGGTCGGGAAGGGTCTGCTCGTGGATCTCATCGGCGAGATCGACATGGGCTTCTCCCTGGCGCGCCGTGCGGTCCCGCACGACACCGCCGAGTGGCACAAGTCGATGTTGTCGATCGCGATGGCGGCCGAGCCGGTCGTGCTCTTCGACAACGTGACCCGCACGCTGCGCTCGGAAGTACTCGACGCCGTGTTGACCGGGACATCGTTTCAGGGCCGCGCACTCGGAACCAACGAGGAGCCGATGCTCGCCATGCGCACACTCTTCCTGGCGACCTCCAACAACGCCACCGTGTCCACCGACCTCGTGCGCCGATCGCTGCATGTGCGACTCGAGACGCGCGACGAACATCCGGAGCAGCGCAGCAACTTCCGCCACCCGGACCTGCGCGCGTACGTTCGTGCAAATCGTGCGGCGCTACTGTCGGCTGCGCTCACGGTGCTGCGTGGGTACATCGTCGCAGGTCGCCCGGCTGTCGAGCTTGTGCCGATGGGCAGCTTTGAAGAGTGGTCGGCGCTCGTGCGTGGCGCGCTCGTGTGGGCTGGAATGCCGGACCCCGGGCGCACGCAGGACAGCCTGCGCGAGATGGGCGACCCGGAGCGGGATGCGCTGTCGGAGCTGCTGACCGCGTGGCGCGCGCACTTCGGTGGGCGGTTTGTCGCAAGCGCGGAAGTGCTCGCCGCAATCGATCGTGACGCCGCCGTGCTTACTCTTCGGCAGGCCGTCATGACCGCATGCCGCACAGACGGCAAGCCGCCCGACGCCCGTCGGCTCGGCAACATCCTGCGCGGCCTTCGCAGCCAGATCGCTGACGGCCTCGTGCTCGAAGCGGGCTCGAAAGGTGAGCGGGGCATGCCGTGGCGTGTTCGTGACACTCGCTTGTCGGCGGACTCTGCTGACTCCGCTGACTCTGAGAACCGTTCCCCCGCGGGAGAGCTATTTCAGTAACAAGATAATGGAAACTACAGTCAGCACAGTCAGCGGAGTCAGGAGTGGGACGCGGGGAAGCTGGACGCGCGGCACCCACGCAGTTGCGCCCGACGCAGGTGGCAGGCTCGCCGCTGTCAGCTGCCCGCCTGCGGGCGACAGGGAGCTGCAACCGGGCATGTGGGCCTGCGCTGGCCGAGATCAAGCCGGGGGTTAACAGGTTTTGGCGAAAAATGGCCGTACGCCCATCACAGTGAACTCCGGAAATCCCGCGCAAGAAAAGTCGGCGTACACCCCAATCTGAGCCAGACACGATGACGAGAATTTCCCACAAAAAGAAGGATCCGAAGCGCACTGCGTACACCGCTCCGGAGGTGTACGCAGTCCCGGCTGACAGACCGTTGGCGGCGGACACTCGAGCGGACAGCGCCGCGGACAGCGCGACGCCGGCACACACGCCAGCGTTCGATCGGGCGATGGGTGACCGCATCGTGCGCGCGCTCGAGTCGCAATCGGAAGCGCAGCGGCAGCAGGTGCAAGAGCTGCGAGCGCTCCGGGAGGCGGTACGCGACGCCGGTAGGCGATGAGCGCAGCCGCACGCTTGGCGCTGCTCGCGGTGCTGCAGCGCACAACGGCGCGCGAGGTGGCGCTTCGCTGCCGCGTGACACGTAGCTGCGTGAGCTCGTGGGGCAGCGGCAAGTCCGTGCCCTCGCCGCGCGCACAGGTCGCGCTGTCCGACATCTACGGGATTGATCCGCGCGGCTGGCTGCCGAAATCGCCGTACCGGGCCAAGTTCGGCACCGCTACTGCTTGCGCTTCGCTGCGATCGCCGCTCGTGCCTTGACACAAGATGGCCGTTCGTCGCCGTAGCACAGCAGCTCGATCCGAAAAGCGGTACGGGCGAGCGCACCTTGTTCGGGCTCGACCAGTGACATGCGCTCGGCGGCATCGAGCGCCGCGCACGCATCGTCATCGTTCGCTCGGTCCTGGTACGCGCGCAAAACGGGCTCAGCTTGACCGTCACTCACGATCTCGGCCGTGAGCCTCTTGGGGCGACCGACCCTTGTGTCGCAGACGAAGCTGTTGGGATCGTCGAGCTTGCGGATCGCTATCTCCAGCTCCGACAAGAATCGGCAGTGCACACCAAACCATTCAGCCGCGTTCGCTGCAGCTTTGTACGCCTGCTGCGCTGCGTCGAATGCCGCGAGCGCCTGCCTCGCGTCGGCGAGTCGATCCGGAAACGACGCTCGACACTGATCAGCAAGCTCCGCAGCGCGCGCGGCGACAAACGCGGTCCGGCGGTGCTCCTGCACAGTGCGAATCCGGGAGAACTCCGCTTCGGCTTTCTGATCGAACGTGCTGCGCGCGCGCGGCGCGTCGTCAGCGAATGCTGTTGGCACAACCACGGCGAACACGAAGAGCAGGACGGCGTTGCGCATGTGATCTCCCCACGTGATCGAGTCGAGACACCAGGCATACCAGAGGCGGGAGACGCGCTAACTGCGCCCAGCCTCTCAGCGTCCGAGTGTCACCCGCCGCGCCTGCCCTTCCCTCGCGTTGGGTGATCCAATGCGCGTGGCGTGCGGCTTCGCCGATGCGCCGAGGCTCAGCCGGAATCGGCCGCACGCCGCCGGCCGGGCTGTCCTGGCTGGCGGCCGTGCGAGCGCGGCGATAGCTTGGGTGTTTCACCTTCGCCCAGGAGCACAAGCCGATGCGGGTGCGTGACGCGGCCGGCGTTGGACCGCGCCCTGATCGCAGCTACCCAAGTGCGACAGGATCACCACCCATGGCTCGGGCGATGTGCTCGACCAGCGCGCCCCTTGTCATCGATCCATCCGCGACGGCAACCATGATCTCGACCCACTCCGCGCTGAGCGTGACGTCGTAGCCGTTCGCCGCCAGGAACTTGAGCATCACGAGTGTGGCTGTGCGCTTGTTGCCGTCCTGGTAGCCGTGATTCTTCGCGAGGCCGTGCGCGTAGACCGCGGCCAGCTCGGCGAGGCTTGTGTAGTACCCGGCGCGCGGCGCCATGGTCGCCGACTCGATCAAGCCGCGAGTCAGCACGGCGGCCGACCCGCCGCCAAGCGCGAGCGCGGCATCGTGCGCCGCGTCCACGTCCTCCACTTCCAGGAAAACGACGTCGTCGAACGCAAGCAAGGCGTTACCGCTTGGCCAGCTCGGTCAGCACTTTGCGATTGGCTTCGTTCGCGAGCACACGGCGCTGCGCTTCGTCGAGCGCGCGCTTTTGTCGCACGCGCTTGTCCGCCTGCGTTTCCGCAGGAGCGTCGCGTGTGAGCGCCGGAGCTGTCGAAGCTTTCGCCATGGGGTCAGCATGCCACAGGCTGCATTCCAAAGCACCCCGGCGACCGCTGCTGCTGACGGCGGCATGCGTGGCGCGCCGCCGACGACCCGTGGTCGCTTCGTGGCGTTGCTACCTATGCGTTACCTGGAGATCACACCGATTTGCCAAGCACGCGCAATCACAGCGCAAATCGCCGAAACTCACATGATACTTGGTCATGAAGCGTCGAAAGTGGGGGCCCGTGCTGGGGGCTTGTTGAGACGCAATACAACGCTCGTTGACGCGAAACGCAGCGTTTCGGCCCGGTTTCTACGCGAGCGAGCCAGGACATACGTCCCGGCGCGGGCCGCGCAACACGCGCGACCCCTTGGGCAGATCACTCGGGGATCTGCTTCAACTTCATCTGCACGTCGCTCGACCAGTGGTTCTTGAACGCGCGAACACAGGTGTCGAGGTAGCGCTCGTAGTCTTGATAGACCTGATCGCCCCACTGCTTGCGGATCGCCGGCTCATGCTCACGCATGCGGCGCAGCCACTCGCCCGTGGTCTTGCCGTAGCTCTCGCGCTGAGTGCGCAGTTCGACCACTTCCCAGTACGGGTTGACGGCCGCGACCAGTTCTTCCAGCCGCGGATTGAGGCCGCCCGGAAAGATCACGTCGGCCGTGAACGCGAAGTCTTCGATGTCCTTGCGATTGCGCGGCATGCGGTTGCGCAAGATCGCCTGAAAGCCAAAGCTCGCGCCGGGCTTCACCCAGCCGTGCAGCTTCCGGAAGTAGTTGCGATAGAGCTCGATGGCCTTGCCCTCGCGCGCCTGTGCGGGCGAGCAGAGGTGGTCGATCATCTCGATCGACTGCAGCGCGTCGTACTTCTCGGCGGGCTCGTAGTCTTTGTAGTCGATGACCTTGACCCACACGCCCGGCAGCTTGCGCGCGTGGATCTCCTCGGACTGCGCCGTGGAGAGCGTGATGCCGTGGATGCGCTTGACGCCCTGCGACACCAGGTACTCCACGTTCGCGCCCCACCCGCAACCGATGTCGAGCACCAGTTTGTCGGGCGTGATCTCCGCGTAGTCGTGGAGGATCTTGCACTTGTTGATCTGTGCCTCTTCGAGTGACTCAGAGCTCTCGAGGTAGCTCGCACTGGTGTAGTGCATCCGGTCATCCAGCCAGAGCCGGAAGAACTCGTTGGAGACGTCGTAGGAAACTTCGATTTCGCGCTGGGTCGAGGTCATGGCGAGCGGGAGAATGACAAGAAAAAGGCCCGTGTTCCAGGGGGAAACGTAGGCCAATCTGGACAACGCGAAAGGGAAGCGCTACACGACTGCGCCCACTCCTAGAGGGGGTTGTTGGTGCCGTAGCCAAGCGGTTAGGCAATGGTTTGCAAAACCATCACACACCGGTTCGAATCCGGTCGGCACCTCCACATCGGTGATTCGCTCGGGCGGCACTTTTGCTGCGGTTTCGGCTACTTGTCGCGCTCGGGTGGTCGCGTTGCCCGAGCTTGTCGCAGCGCCTAGTATCGGTGCCCGCTGCGGCTGCCTGGCACTGCCCACCGCCCGCGCGGCGGACTTCGATGTTGCGCTTTCGTCTTCTAGCGATCTCCGTCGGCATCTGGCTGGGTGCGCTCGCGGGCGTGGCCACCGCGCTGTCGGACTTCGGCGCGCACTGGCTCTTCATGGAGTCGTGGGGCGATCGGGGCTGGCTGCTGCTGCGCCTGCTCTCGACGCAGCCACCCGTGGGCGGGGCGTTGGGCGCCGCGGTTGGCATGTGGATCGCGCTGTGCGCACCGGCCGCCGCGGGCTGGGCGATCCGGATCGCCGGAAGCGGGCCCCACTATGTGCGGGCGCAACGCGGGGTCTACGCGCTGATCTGCACCTCGCTCCTACTGCCGGGCGTGCTGGCCGTGGCGCGCCTGCTCTTCACCGGTGGCCACATGGCGCGCGTCGCTGGGCGCGAGCTCTTGCAGCCCACAGCAGCCCTGCTGCTGACGGCGGCGCTGCTGGTCATGCTCTATGGCGCTCAGTGGCTGTTTACGAACGCCCGGCACGCCGAGCCACGGTCCGCACGCCACTTGCTCGCCGTGCTCGCAGCCGTGGGCTTCGCGACGGCCAAGCTCAACCAGCTGACGCTGCCGAACCTGTACGACTACCTGCATGCGGTGCTTAGCACGCTCGCGGCCGGCGCCTGGGCGCTGGCTGCGGCGGTGATCCTGGCGCGGGCGCTCGACCGTGGGCGCTTCCCGCCCGCCGCACGCATGTCTGGCCTTGGCCTCGGGGCGCTGCTCGGCCTCGGCGGCTACGCGACCCTCACGACCCTCGACCAGAATCAGAACGTGCGCGTGGCGCTGCTCAATTCGAACATGCCGCACTCGCGCGCGCTGTTCATGGGGATTGCGCCGCTCTTGCCGAAGATCGACGCACGTAGCGCAGAGCTCTCGCGCCTGCGCGCCGCCCGAGCCCGAATCCGGCGCGCACAGCATGGGCCCGCGGCCGAGCTGCCGGCGCTCGAGGGTGCGCACGTGCTGCTCATCACCGTCGACGCGCTGCGCGCCGATCACCTGGGCAGCTACGGCTACAAGCGCCACGTAAGCGATGAGCTGGATGCGCTCGCTTCACGCGCCGTGGTCTTCGAGCATGCCTACGCACAGGCGCCCCACTCCAGCTATTCGCTCTGCTCGCTGATGACCTCCGAGTACCTGCACGAGACCCTGGAGCTCGGACAGCTGCCACCCACAGCGACGCTGCCACGCGTGCTGAGCGCAGTCGGCTATCACACCGCTGCGTTCTACACGCAGGGCATCTTCCATACGGCTGGCGAGAAGCTATCCAACTACGAAGACGATGCTTTCGGCTTCGCGCTGCACGAGCACCAGGATCGGCCCGCCGAGGAGATGACCGACCGCGTCTTGCAGGAAGTGGATCGCACGCGGGCGCGCGGCGAGCCCAGCAGCCTATTCTGGGTGCATTACTTCGACGTCCACGAGCCCTACGAAGCGACCACGCTCGGCCACTCGGACATGGACCGCTACGACAGCGAGCTACTCGCCACCGATCGAGCGATCGGTCGGCTGGTGCGCGAGACACAGCGGCGCTTGAAGAAGGACGTGGTCGTGTTGATCACGGCGGATCACGGCGAGGAGTTCCACGAGCACGGCGGCGTCTACCACGGCTCGTCGCTCTACGAGGAGCAGGTGCACGTGCCGCTCTTGCTGCTCGCCACGGGCATGATGCCGGTGCGCGTGGCGACACCGGTGGAGAGCATCGACATCGCCCCGACCCTACTGGGCATCGTGGGCGTCGACGTGCCGACGAGCATGCGCGGCGCGGACCTCCGGAGCCTTGCGTTCGGACGCAGCAGCGACCGAGGGCCCGTGTTCTCCGCGGTGATCCACAAGAAGATGGTGGTGCGCTGGCCGTACAAGCTGATCGCCGATCTGCGTTTCGGGCTCTTCGAGCTGTACGATCTGCAAGCCGATCCGCGTGAGCGCGACAATCTCGCCGACCGCGATCCGGCGCTGCTGTCCACGCTGCGTGGAGAGGTCTACGCCTGGACGGAGTCGTTGACCCCCGCTGACCAGCCGCAGCTGCGCGAGCCGAGCCTGCTCGCGCTCGAGTGGGGTCGGCTCGGTGATCGCCGCGCCGTGCAGCCGCTCTGCCGCTTGGCGCTCGACGAGAACGCAAACACCGCGCAGCGCGCGGAGGCAGCGCGCCTCTTGGGCAAGCTCGCCGATGACAGCGCTGCGGATGGGTTGCTCGCAGCGACGCACGCAGCCAACCGCTGGGTCGCGGCAGAAGCCGCGATCGCGCTGGGTCGGCTGTTCGACGCGCGCGCCGCGCCCCTCTTGCGCAAGCTCGTGGTCGCCGAGGACCCTGGCATCCGCAGTCGCGCGGGGATCTCGCTCGGAAGACTGCGCGACCAACGCGCCGTGCCTGCGCTGATCGACGCGCTGTGGGTGGCGCCCAGTGGCTACGAGCGCGAAGAAGCGGTGCGCTGGCTGGGACGTCTACGTGACAGCCGCGCGCTCGATCCCTTGATCGACATGCTCGCCGACGCGCACACGCGACATCTGGTCGTGCTCGCGCTCGGCGAGCTTGGCGATGCGCGTGCGTTCGCACCGCTGTCGCAGGTGCTCAGCCTCGACCGCAACGTCAACGTCCGCGATGGCGTCGTGCGTGGCCTGGGCGCCCTTGGCGACGCACGCGGCATCGACTTGATCCTGCGGCTGGCCGGCGACGACCCGGGCCTGCGCAACACCGGCGAATCGTTGGTGCGTTTGCATGCGATCGAACGGCGCGCCATCGGCGGTGCGGATCTGACCCAAGGCCATGCTGCTTCGGACGGCTTCGGAGCATGCTACGTCGGTCCGTTGCGCCACGATTGGGACTACCTGCACCGCACCTCCTGCACCACGGCGCAGCCGCTGGTCTCGCTGCGTCTGTCGGTACCGCCGCGCGTGCGCGCAGCGAGCTTCGGCGCCACCGCGCTGCTGAGCATCAAGCGCCTCGATGCCGTGCAGCCGGCGGAGGTCACAGTGTCGATCGGAGGTCAGACGCTGTCACCGGTGCGCATCGATGGGGCCTGGGCCGAGTATCGCTGGCCCGTGGCGGCTCCGCTGCTCGTCGGCGAGAGTGTGGAGGCGCAGCTGCGCACGACGCAGCCCGAAGCCCGCTTCGAGGTCGACCATCTCTTGCTGCTGCCGCGCGCCGTATCGCAACCGCTCGCCGCACGCAGCCCGTAGGCGCGCGCGGCGCTCAGCTGGTGTGGATGCCGCGCGCGATCTCGATCCGACCGGCTCGGCAGCGGCCGAGCGCGATCAACGCGCCCCGTTCGTCGAGCACCGCCACAGGATCGCAGCCCTCGGCAGGCAAGACTTCGCCGCGAATGCGTGCAGGCGAGAGTGCGCGGCCCTGCCGTACATCCGTCACGCCCTGCTCGTCCACCTGAACGCTCGGTCGTCCGCGAAGCGCAGCTGACGGCGGCAAAAGGCGCACGAGCAACGTGGCGCGCGCCGCCTCATCCCCGCGCCGCGCCTGCTCGACCAGCTCGAAGCCGACCGCGTCGTGCAATTCGAAACCACCACTTTGCGTGCGCCGCAGCGCCGTGAGGTGTCCCAGCGTGCCGAGCGCTTTGGCCAGGTCGCGCGCCAGTGCACGCACGTAGAAGCCCTTGCCCGAACGCACGCGCAGATCGATCTCGCACGCCCGCAGCTCGAGAATCTCGAGCGCATCCACGCGCACGTTGCGCTCCGGCGCTTCCACCTGCTCACCGCGCCGCGCACGGGCATAGAGCGCGACGCCTTGTTGCTTGATCGCCGACACGACCGGCGCGCGCTGCACGAACTCGCCCACGAAGGCTCGCGCCGCACGTTCGACGGTATCGCGCAAGAGGTCAGCCGGCAACGGCGCGCTCGCCACGACTCGACCATCGGCATCCAGGCTGTCAGTCTGCTCGCCCAATCGAACGGTCGCGAGGTAGGTCTTGTCGTCTGCGCTGAGGTGGTGCAAGAGCTTTGTGCCTTCGCCGACGCCGAGCACCAGGATGCCGGTCGCCATCGGATCCAGCGTGCCCGCGTGACCCACCGCGCGCGTATGCAGCGCACGGCGCACGCACTGCACGACGTCGTGCGAACTGATGCCACGCGGCTTGTCGACCACCAGGACGCCGCTCGGCTTGGCTTCGACCACGCTCACGCTAGCGCTCTAAGCCGAGCTCGCGTCCGGCCTCGAGGAGGACGCGCTCACGCGCCGCTCGCAAGTCGAGGCTCACGGTGGCACCCGCTGCAGCGCGATGGCCACCACCACCGAGCGCCACGGCCACGCGCGACACATCGGCGCGCCCGGCGCTGCGCAGCGACAGGCGCGTGAGCAGCGACCCCATCATCGTCTCGTCGGCGCGCGCACGGCGCTCCCAAAGCATGATCGAGATGTCGACGCCCTTGAGCATGCGACCGTATTCGACCAGCCCTTCGGCAGCGATGTCGGTCGCCCCAGCCGCCTCGATCATGCTCATCGGAACCGTGAGCAGCGCCACGCGTCCCGCGTACTCGGTTTCGATCGCGTTGATGGCCAGGCCCAGAAGGCGCATGCGCGCCATCGACCAACTCTCGAACACGGCCGACGCGACGGTCCACGGATCGGCCCCTGCGTCGACCAGGTTGGCCCCCGTGCGCAGCGTCTCTGCCGTGGTACCCGGGTAGCGAAAGCCGCCAGTGTCGGCCACCAGCGCAGTGTAGAGCGGCGCCGCGGCGGCTTGCGGCAACGGGCTCACGCCGAGCGCCGACGCCAGGCTCAGCACCACGATGGCGGTGGCGCACGCCTTGGGGTCGCGAACCACGATGTCGCCGAAGTCATCGTGGGCGACGTGATGGTCGACGATCACGACGGGCCCGGTGATGGCGCGCGGTGGAAATTGCCGGGGCAAGAGCTTGCGCGCGGCCGTGTCGGTGATGAAGGTACCATCGAAGGTCATGCCCGCGGGCACCGACGAGCGCACGGCCTCGACACCGGGCAGGAACAGCAACTGCTCCGGCACGGGGTCGCGGTTGTAGAGATAGACTTCTTTGCCCAGCGCGCGCAGCACCTCCGCCAGGCCCAGCATGGAGCCCACGGCATCGGCGTCGGGCAGCACGTGGCAGGTGAGCAGGAAACGCTGGCCTTCCCTCACTAGCTTCACCGCATTTGCCAGACTACTCATGATTCCCCCTCGTGTTCGCGCCGGATCTCCTCCAGCACCGCTTCCACCCGCGCGGCGCGATCGAGTCCCTCGTCCCAGAAGAACTTCAGATCCGGCATGTACTTCAACCGCAGCCGTGGCCCAAGCTCGCGCCGCAGGTGCCCCCCGGCCCTCTCCAGTGCGCGAAGCGTAGTGCTGCGCTGCTTGTCATCCACTTCAGGTCTCGTCAAGCGGACGTACACCCGGGCGTGCTGCAGGTCGTCGGTGAGGGCCACGCGCGTGACGTAGACGTCGGCCACGGCCGGGTCACGGACCTCGCCGCGCAGGAACATCTCCATCAACTCGGCCTTGAGACGTTCGGCGACGCGTTGGCTGCGAGCTGATTTGTTCGGTGGATTGGGCATCCTAACTCTCCTCGCCGTCGTCGCTCGGCAACGAGCCACCTTGGAAGGGCAGCGCTGCAGCTTCCCCCTCGACATGCAAGATTTCCAGACTGCGGTCGGTCACCACGGCCTCGGTCAAGCCCGCCATGAAGCTGGTGATGTGATCGAGCATCGAGTTGGCGTGGCTGCTGTCGTTGCTCACCACGGCCACGCCGATCACGGCGCGACGGTGGGTGTCGAGCTCGTCGACCTCCGCCACCGCCGCGTTGAAGCGCGACCTGGTGCGGTCGATGATGCGGCGCACCACGCTACGCTTGCCCTTGAGCGAATCGTTGCCCGGCAGCGAGAACGTGATGCGGCACACGCCTACGACCATTTCTGTCCGTTCGTCCGGCCTGTAGCAGCCGCACTCAGAGCTGGGCCGTCATCTCTTGCATCTCGAAGCATTCGATGATGTCCAGCTCCTTGATGTCGGCGTACTCGAGGCCGATGCCGCATTCGAGGCCATTGTTGACCTCTTTCACGTCTTCCTTGATGCGACGCAGCGAGCGGATCGTGCCTTCCCAGACCTGCTCGGAACCGCGCAACAAGCGACCCTTGGCGCCGCGCACCAACTTGCCGTCGGTGACGAACGAACCCGCGATGACGCCCTTGGGCAGCGTGAAGACCGCGCGCACTTCCGCGCGACCGAGCGGGCTCTCTTTGTAGACCGGCTTGAGCAGCCCGATCATGGCCTTCTTCACGTCATCCACGACCTCGTAGATGATGCTGTAGGTGCGGATCTCGACCTTTTCGGACTTCGCGATCTTGGTCGCGCCGCCACTGGGCCGCACGTGGAAGCCAATCACGATGCCGCGCGACGCCGAGGCGAGCATGACATCGCTCTCGCTGATGCCACCGGCACCGGAGTGCACGACCACGACCTTGACCTTGTCGGTCGAGAGCTCGCTGAGCGCCTTGACCAGCGCTTCAGCCGAGCCCTGTACGTCGGCTTTGACCACGAGCTTGAGCTCCTGGACCTCGCCTTCCTGCATCTTCTGGTAGATGGCGTCGAGGCCAACCTTGGTGCCGATCGAGACGGTCGACTTGCCGCTGACCTTGCGACGACGCTCGGCGATCTGCTGAGCGACCTTCACGTCGGTGACGATGTTGAAGTGGTCGCCGGCTTCGGGCACCTCGGACAAGCCGAGCACCTCGACCGGGGTCGATGCACCGACCTTGACCACGGGCTTGCCGCTGTCGTCTGTCATCGCGCGGATCTTGCCGAAGGCCGAGCCCGCCACGACGAAGTTGCCCGTGCTGAGCGTGCCGTCCTGGACCAAGAAATTCGCGACCGGACCACGACCCTTGTCGAGGTAGGCTTCGAGCACGACGCCCTCGGCGGGGACGCTCGGGTTGGTCTTGAGCTCCAACACTTCGGCCTGCAACAAAACGCTGTCGAGCAGCTCGTCGATACCGATGCCGGTCTGCGCCGACACCTTCGCGAAGATCGTCTGACCTCCCCACTCCTCGGACTGCAAGCCCTCGGAAGCCAGGTCGCGCATGATCACGTCGGGACGCGCATCGGGCTTGTCCATCTTGTTGATGGCCACGATGATGGGAACGTTCGCCGCCTTCGCGTGGGCGATGGCTTCCTTGGTCTGCGGCATGACGCCGTCGTCGGCCGCGACCACCAGGATCACGAGGTCGGTTGCGTTCGCACCGCGCGAGCGCATCGCCGTGAACGCGGCGTGGCCCGGCGTGTCGATGAACACGATCGTGCCCTTCTTGGTCTCGACGTGGTACGCGCCGATGTGCTGCGTGATGCCGCCGGACTCCTGCGACGCCACGTTGGTACGCCGGATGCGGTCGAGCAGCGAGGTCTTGCCGTGGTCCACGTGACCCATGACTGTCACGACCGGCGGGCGGCTCTCGCGTGAGGCTGCGTCGTCGGTGTATTCACCGCGCGCCTCCGTGATGAGGTCGTCCTCTGTCACGGCGACGTTCTCGACTTCGAAGCCGAATTCCGCGGCCAGGATGTTCGCCGTGTCGGCGTCGAGGGTGGAGTTGATCATCACGCCGGTGGTGCCGAGTTCCATCAGCTTGGCGAGCACGTCGGTCGCCTTGAGCGACATGCGCGCCGCGAGGACCTGCAAGCCAATCTCGTCCTCGATGCGAATGACGCGCTTGGCTGCGCTTGGCGTGGTGATCTCGGTCTTCGCGCCCTTCTTGCCGGGTGCCATCTTGCGCGCGCGGCCGGGACGACCACGCTGCTGCTGCTGGCGGCCGGTCGGACCGAGCGCGGAGCGAGCCAGCTCACGACGACGCGGCGGCGTGGCACCACCCGCGGCGACCTGCTGAAGCTGGGCGGTCTTCGCCTGGTGCTCGGAGATGATGCGCGCGCGCGCAGCAGCGGAGAGCGGCGCGGCGGTTCCACCGAGCATGCTGCCACGGGCCACCACGCCCGGAGGCAGGTCGCTCGTCGGCAAGCGCTGGTCGAACGGCAGCGGCCCGCCGCGACGTGGACGCTCCATCTGCTGCTCGCGCACTGGCGGCTCGGTAGCGACCGGCTCGGACGGGAGCTTGCGAGCATCGGCATCGACTTGCGGGTGCACGATGACCGGTACGGGCGGCGGCGGCGGAAGCATCTCGCCACGCGGCTTCGCGCTCGGCGTCGGCGCTTCGTGGGCGACTTGCTCGATGTTTCGAACGACCGAGGCGGGCTCTCGACGTGCCGGAGCGGGCGCAGCCGCCACGGGCGACGGCGCTACAGGACGCCTCGGCTCGTCTTTGGTCGGGTGGGCCGGATGCGCCGCAGCGGGGGCGGCCGCGGCCTTCTCCGTCGGTTCGTCGTCGTCGTCGCGCTTGGCGACTGCGCGGCGGCGCACGACGGTCGGGCGAATGCGCTCCTCGACCACGTTGTGCTGCTTCTCTTTTTCGACAGCGCGTTTGACGCGCTCGATGTCCACCACTTCGAGCGAGCTCATATGATTGCGCACCTGGACGCCGAGGGTCGCTAGCTTCGTCATGAGCTCGCGATTGTCGAGTCCCATCTCCCGTGCCACTTCGTAAACGCGGGTCTTGATCATGATTCCTCCGCCGCCGACAGCACGGGGCTGCTCGGCGGGTGCGGTGATAGCTCGGCGACGCAACGCAACGCCTGCCCGAGCTCGTCCGCGATCCCCTCATCGAGGATCGCTAGGACAGAAAGCAGTGGCCGGCCGAACAATCGACCGAGGCCGTCTTTCGTATTCCAAACCAGGCAGGCTCGGCCCAGCTTCTCGGCGGCGCGTTCGAGGTCCTGACGTGACCCCTCGGCGTCGCCTGCAACGACTAACAGATGCACCCGTCGTTGCGCCAGCGCATCGCGCACGGCTTCGGTGCCGAGCGCGATGTGGCGTGACCTGCGCGCCGCCTGCAAAAGGCCCTCGGCGCGACGCAGGTACTGGTCGGAAGCGGTCTGCGCGAGCGCGGCGGCCGTCGTTTCGGAGGGCACCGGCAGCGCGCGACGCAGTGCGCCCGTGCGCACCGCAGCTTCCACGCAGCGATATCGCGCATGCACCGACACGCCGCGACCCGGCTGTCTGCGGCGCACGTCTGGAACCCACACCGGCGGCTCTCCGCCGGCCACGAAGCGCAACAACGCGTCGCGCGAGTCTGTCGTTCGACAGCCCACACACAAACGCGACGCAGCTTCGTGGCTTGGTTCCAGCATCGATCCGCTCAGCCTCGTGCCTCTCCGTCCGGGGGGGCCACCGGCGCAGGCTGCGCTGCCGCAGCAGCAGCAGCAGCCGCAGCGCTGGCGGCAGCAGCCGCAGCGCTGGCGGCAGCAGCCTCCGCCGCCTTGGCTTCGTGGGCCGCAGCAGCCGCCTGCTGTTCGGCGTCGTGACGCTCGCGCGCCAGCTTCTGACCTTGCGCCACGTGCTCGGCGTCGTTGGCCATGTAGCTCACGATGCCTTCGCGGATCACCTGCGCGCGCTTGGAGCCGAGGCCCGTGCGGATCGCGAGACGATCCACGTCTTCTTCGGCGTGCAGGTCGCGCAGGTTGCGATAGCCCGCGTGCAGGAGCAGATCTGCGATGCGCGGCGTCACGCCCGGAACCAGCAACAGCTCGTCGCGATCGACGAGCAGGTCTTCACCGCTCACCGCGCGCTTGATACGACCCAGGCGCAGCTTCTCCATCGCGCTCTCGGCACGACGCTTGAGTGAGGCCGCGTTCTGCAGGCCGCCCAGACCCTCGATCGCGCCCAGCTCTTCCTCGGCCGCCTCGGCCACTTCGTCGAGGCTGCGGAAGCCTTGTTTGTAGAGCGTCAGAGCCAACACTCGGTCGAGGTTCTCGATCGAGGCGAGCGCCGAGATGGCCTGCTCTTCCATGATCTTGAACTTCGATTCACCGATCACGTCCAGGCGCCAGCCTGTGAGCTGCGACGCCAAACGCACGTTCTGACCGCGACGGCCGATGGCCAGCGAGAGCTTGTCGTCGGGGACGACCAGCTCCATGCCGCTGTTGGCTTCGTCGATGATCACGCGCGCGACGTCGGCCGGCGCGATCGCATTGCACACGAAGCGCGCCGGATCGCGATCGTAGGGCACGATGTCGATCTTCTCGCCACGCAGCTCCTGCACCACGGCCTGCACGCGCGAGCCTTTCATGCCCACGCACGCGCCCACGGGATCCACGTCGGGATCACGGCTGCTCACCGCGATCTTCGAGCGCGCACCAGGCTCGCGAGCGGCCGCAACGATGCGCACGATGCCCTCGTAGATCTCGGGCACTTCCATCTCGAAGAGCTTCACGAGCAGGCCCACGTCCGTGCGCGACAGGATGATCTGCGGGCCGCGCGCTTCGCGATCGATGTCGAACAAGAACGCCACGATGCGATCACCGGGCCGATAGGTCTCGCGCGGCGTCTGGTACTTCTGCGGCAGGATGCCCTCGGTGCGACCGAGGTCGACGATGATGTTGCTGCCGCGCTCGAAGCGCCGCACCACACCCGTGATGATCTCGCCCTTGCGGTCCTTGTACTCGTTGAAAATGTTCTCGCGCTCGGCGTCGCGCACGCGCTGGATGATCACCTGCTTGGCCGTCTGCGCCGCGATCCGACCGAAGCCGTGACGCGCCTGCTGGAGCTTCAGCAAGTCGCCGAACTCCTTGTCCTGCAAGCGCGCCTTCTCCGTGTCTTCCTTCAGGTAGAAGATCTGGAAGCCCAGCTCTTCGCCGAGGTCGGCTTCGAGGCCGTAGCGCTTGGCGTCGGTCTCCGAGATCTCACGCTCGGAGTCGCTGACGTCTTCCACCACGATCATGTACTGGAAGAGATCGACCTGGCCGATCGCCTCGTTGAAGCGTGCTTCGAGCTCGCGGTTGGGCCCGAAGGTGCGCTTGGCGGCGGTGAGGATCGCCTGCTCCATCGTCTCGATGAGGATCTTCTGGTCGATCCCCTTCTCGCGGCTCACCTGGTCGATGATGTGCTGGAGAGAAAGCGTGCCTTCTTGCATGGCTGCCTCTTTGCGCGCTGTGCGCTCGCTCGCTGGAGTTCGCTGTGCCATTCAGAACCGCCTCATAGGAGAGCCGGAGGCTGCTCCGTGGAAATACACGAGATGCGCTTTCGCGATCTCCGTGTGAGGGACCAACACGACCTGGCCGTCTTGCTCGAGCCTCACCGAGTCCGCCTCGGTGCCGAGCAACGTGCCGGAGAAACGTCGACGCCCGTCAACGGGCGAATGTGTCTGCATCTTGATCGGCTCGCCGGCGAAGCGAGCAAAGTCTGCGAGCGTGATCAGCGGACGGTCGAGACCGGGCGAGCCGACTTCGAGTCGGTACGCGGTCTGCGGCACGAGCGCCTCAGCGACATCGAGCGCGGTCGACAGGTCGCGACTGACTTGCTGGCAGTCGTCGAGCGACACGCCCGCGCCGCGCTTGGCGTCGGCGCCCTGCCGCTCGATCAGCACGCGCAGACACAGACCGTGCTCGGTGACGAAGCGCGCATCCACGAGCCAGACCCCGTGCGCAGCGCAGACCGGCTCCACGATTTGCCGCAATTGCTGCAAATGCGCCGTGCCATTCAGCTTTTCTGCCGAGCCAGACATGTAATAGGAGCCGTCCAAGGAGCCTTACAAGAGGTCCGGGACGCGCCGCCCAGCGCACAAAAAAACCGCGAAAGGCCCGTGAAAAGAGCCGAAAAAGAGACAAAAAAAGGCGGACCCAACGGGCGGCCCACCTAGGCGCAATCCCAAACTTCGGCCGGCTACTTATCACACACCCGCACAGCCAGCAACACGATGAACTGATCGCGGCGTGAGCGGCGCGAATTGGGGTACAGCCGCGAGCGCGCCCGCAGGACAGGAGGGAGCCGTACTCATGTACGGTGACCGACTGGCCGAGGACGTAAGCCGCGGATGTGCCCCAAGGCGCGCCGCGGTCAGTTACCCCTTGGGGGTCTCACCGTGGATGTAGACGCGGGTCCCGTCGCCGTTGAGGCGGGCGTAGATGGCGTGCCAGGACTTGGGCATCGTGGGGTTGGCCCAGAAAAAGAGCCAACGAGCGTCGTCCGGGGACAGGTTGACGCAGCCGTGGCTGTGCGGCCGGCCGAAGCTGTTGTGCCAGAACGCGGAATGCAGCGCGTACGCGAGCTGGAAGTACATGACGTACGGCACGTCTTCGATCGAGTACGGGCCGTCGAGGGCGTGATCGCCGTCCATGGTTGCGGTCAGGTGCTTGGCATTGATGCGGAACGAGCCAGTGGGTGTCTGGAAATTACGCAGCGGATCGAGCTCGTCCTTGATGCGGCCGGTGGAGACGAGCGTGGCGTAGACGGGTTTGCTGCCGACGTACGCGACCAGACTCTGCGTGCCGAGGTCGACGTCGATCCACTTCTCGTCGTCTTTCACTTCGTCGGGCTTGTCGCGCGCAACGACCTTCGTGGTCTCCTTCACCGGATAGTGCTTGCCGTCTGGGCCGACGTAGAACATTCGACCTGCGACCTCAGCCTCCGACGCGATGGGAGACATGAAGTGATAGCCGGGTGCGCCCGCCGCGTGCAGCCTGCCCTTGGCATTCGCTGCGTAGGCCAGCGTGTTCTTGGACATCACGAAGCCCACCGGCAACGCGGTGCCTGACGCCTCCAGATCGACCCCGTGGAACTCCGAGCCTTTCACGAGCAGGAGCCGGCTCTTGGGGATGAAGCCGGTGGCCTGGGTCTGCCAGTAGGAGCGCGCGCCCTTGCTGATCTCGCGATCCAGGCTCACGTAGAAACCGCGTTCCATGCGGCGGTAGAGCACCGAATCGGAGCCGCCCATCAGCGATGCGAGTGTGGGCGGGCCTTCTTCCGCTGCGCTGCCTGGTTCTTCGCCACCGCTACCCGGGCCGCCCGCTGCCGCCGGGGCCACCACGCCAGGCTGAGCGGCAGCTGCCGCCGCGGGCGCACCCGTGGCCGGCGCGGCGTTGACCGCGTCCGGACTCGCGGCCGCTGCAGCTGTTGGCGGCAGAGCGTTCGTGGTGAGCTCCGCAGCTGCAGCGCTCGAGGTGCCCGCATCGACGCCGGGAATCTTGTAGCCCTCGTAGAGCGCAGCCTCTTCGTCACTCGGCAGGCGCCGATATACGGGCGTGTTGCGCCGCATCGCGTAGCCGTAGGGGTACGGCAGACGCGCGGTCACGTCCGGCTGCGTCGGGCGACGCTCGGGCAAGCGCCTGCCCAGAAACGGCAGCACTTCGGTGGTGGAGCAGACGAAGCCACCCGTCTCGAGCTCGTACCAGCCCTTGCGACATGACTCGAAGCCGATCGGCTTGGCCGTCTTCGCCATGACCAGCGCGCCGGTGCGCAAGTAACCCATGCGCGGCGCCTGCTTCGCAGGAGCATTGCGAATCTTGACGACGTAGGCGCTGGCGAAGAGCCGGACCGGGGGGCCGGCATCCTCCGGTTGCACGGCCGGTCCTACCACTGCCGTGTGCGCAGGCTGGCTCGGCGCGGGTCGCGATGGCTCGCGCGTGCAACCTGCAGACCACGCCGCGCACAGCCCACCCAGGCATGCCGCCAGAACCCGCTTTTTCGTGAAGCACGCCATGCTGATTTTCGCGGCCGACAGATTTCACGACGCGGCGCTGCCGTCAACCGGACAGCACGACCGACGTGCTTGCGCGAGGCCGCTCGCCACACCACCATGCGCACCGGCCGCGAGGCGAAAGACGGGGAACGGCACGTGACGACGGCGAGCGCTTGCACACGGGACCTCACGTGAAGACAGCGCGCTCCGGTCTGCTGCTGTGGGTTTGCGGCTCGCTCCTGCTGCACTCGCTCGGCTACCTGACGATGCGTTGGGCGGGTGCGCTTCCCGACGTGGGATTTCAATTCGAGCTGCCCACGCAGGTGGAGTTCGGGCTGGCCGATGCGACGCCGCTGCCCCCCGCAGGCCTACCGCTGTCGGCCGCGCCACCAGCAGCCGCGAGCGCCGACGCGCAGAACATCGACGTCGCGCTCCCTGAAGCGCCCGCCGCGCCCAAGCCGAAAAAGAAGAAGCGCCCGGCGGCCACCACGCCTGACGCCGGGGCTCCGAGCGAAGCCAGCGCCGACGCCGGCCCAGACGCACACGTGCCGCAGCCAGCCGACGCTGCGGTACCCGCGACCGTGGTTGCCACGAATACGGCCGCAGACGGCGGAGCTGGCACCGCCCAGGCAGCGCAAGATGCTGGCACGCCGGCGCTCACCGCCTACGCGCCCGCAGGGGCGCAGCTGGCGCTGCGCATCGACATGGAGCGCGTGCGCGCCTCGGAGCTCGCCCCCGACGTGCGCGATATGCTCGACGCGATCCCCGACTTCGACGCGATCCTCGGGGGCTCCGGCGTGCAGCCCGTGGACGACCTCGTGCGCTTGTTCGTTGCGTCACCGAACCTCGAGCGTTCGAGCCTGGTGATGGCCGGCAGTTATCGCGGCGGCGAGAGCGTTGCGCGCAGAGCCGTGGCCACGCTCGCGCGTGCGCACGACAAGCCCGCACGCTGGCGCAAGCTCCATGGCATCGCCGTCGCACCGTGGCAGAACGCCGACCCCACCGAGCGCGTACTTGCACTGATCGGACCGTCGCTGTTCGCGATCACGCGCCCCGACGATCTGCCGCGCATCATCGCGGTGGCGCACGCCCTGGCCGTCCGAGACCGCAAGAAGCACGAGCCGGCGGATGCCAACGCAGCCGCCGAGGCGCTGCTCGCCATGGACGACAACGAAGCCGTCGCGTTCTCCGTCGAGAACGCCAAGAGCTTCGTGCGTGGCCAGGTCGATCAGGTGCCCGAGCGCGTGCGCATTTCGATCCGCTTCCAGACCGACGGTTCGATCGAGGTCGCAAGCAGCGGCGCCTACGAGTCGCAGCCGCTCGCCGAAAACGCGCGCGTGTTCTGGCAGGATGTGCGCGATCGCTTCGCCCGCCATCCGCTTGTGGCGTTGATCGGGATGAGCGGCGCGCTGCACGACACGACCATCCAGGCCCGGGACGCGGAGCTGCATGCACGCACGTCGCTCAGCGTGGACCAAGTGCGCACCTTGCTCGGCTTCTTGCGGGGCGCGCTCGCGCCCGCTCACGGGCGTGGCCCGACGCTGCCGGGTGCACCGCGGAACGCCCCTCCCGGCGCAGCCGCGAGTCCGTGATAACATCGTGCCCCGGATGGTCTCGGGAGGTGCACGATGCTGTGTCCGCGTTGTGGAGAAGAGGTCGACGAGCTGCAGACCGTCAACGCTGGCGGCAAGCGCAAGCGCGTCTGCGAAGACTGCGTCAGCCAGCTTCAAGAACAAGCTGAAATCGCGGACGAGGCGACGTCCGCGATGAAGGGCATGATGGAGTACAAAGGGGGCAAGCGCTGAAACCGCGCTGACGCCCCGTGGGCTTCACAGGCTACGCAGGCGCTTCTGCACGCTCGCCTTCACCTTGCGCGACGCCGGCTTCGCCGGGAACTCACGCTCTTGCTTGGTGAAGGGGTCGAGGCCCTTGCGCGCGGGCTGCGCCGGCACCTCCTTGACCTTGAGCTTGATCAGGTCCGGCAACACGAACTCGCCGGGACCCTTCTCGCCGAGCTCGCGTTCCACGAGCGAGAGCAGCTCAGTCAGCAAGCTCTGCACCCCTTTCTTATCCACGCCGGTCTTCTCTGAGAGCTCCGTGATGATCTGCGCCTTGCTCATGCGCTTGTCGGTGGCCATGCGGATCCTCCTTGGGGGCGTCGGGCTGCTGGGCGGCGCCCCAGGGGGGTGCGCCGCGTGACCGGGAGGTAAGCACGCCGGTGGTGGCCAAAACAAGCAGGATTGCGCGAGGATGCGCAGCCGCCGGCCGACCGACGCGCGAACCACCGCGCTGGCAGAACCGGCTCGGGCCAGCCCCCGAGACGTCTGAACCTGGCCGGAAACCGAGCGCTGCGGGGACCGCGGCCGAGCGCGTGACACACAATCTATCCACAGCGCCGACAGGCTCTGGACTCCGGGCCGCGCGGACACCGAGCCGCATCTCAGCCAAGCGCCCAACCCATCGATATCACGTGTGTTTAACAGGAACAATCAGCCGCGGCGAGCGGCTGATCCACGGGCCTGGTGGGCCGGTGGCAACGGGCTTGTCCACCCACGCCGGCCGCGGCCGGCTAACCCGGCCGCCATCAGCAAGTGGGCTCGGGCCATCATCCGGCGCTCGGCCGCCCGCGTGGGGTGATCCTGGCCCAAGAGGTGCAGTAGACCGTGGGCAAGCAGCAGGCAGATCTCCAGCTCCGGCGGCCAGCGATGGCTACGAGCCTGGCGCCGCGCGGTGGGCAGCGCGATCGCAATGTCCCCGAGTGCCGGCTGCGCCGTCACCATCGGTCGGCCCTCGCCCAACGCAAAGGCCAGCACGTCGGTGGGCCGATCGAGCTTGCGATGCGCGTGGTTCAGCTGTCGCATCACACGGTCGTCACACAGCAATACGGAGAGCTCGCTGTGCGTGAGCTGCAGCGCGCGCAGCATGCGCCGCGCGTGCGACGCCACTTGCTTGCACTGCGCGCTCGCAGCGCGGTCGCGTGCGCCTTCGTAGCGAACCAGCACGGCCATCGGCGGCAGCATGGCGAGCACGTCCGCAGCGCGTCAAGCTCCGCTCGCGCTTCCCACTGCCACTCGACGCGAGTAACCTCGCCTGTTCGCGGCAACTCAAGAAGGACGACCATGTTCGAGAAAATCCTGATCGCCAATCGCGGCGAAATCGCGGTTCGTGTCGCACGCACCTGCGAGCGCCTCGGCATCGCGACGGTGGCGGTGTGCAGCGACATCGAGCAAGACAGCCTGCACGCGCAGACCTGCGACGAGGTCGTGTGCGTCGGGACTGCTCGCGTCCAGGACTCGTACCTCAACCAGGAAGCCATCCTCGAGGCAGCGAAGAAGACCGGCGCGCAGGCCATCCATCCTGGCTACGGCCTCTTGAGCGAGAACCCTGGCTTCGTGCGTGCGGTCGAAGCGGCCGGGATCACGTTCATCGGGCCGAGCGCGGAGTCGATCGAGCTATTCGGCGACAAGCTGCGTTCGCGAACGCTCGCCGTGCAAACGGGCGTGCGCGTCATCCCCGGCTGCGACGAACCGCTGACCGACGCAGCGATGGCGCATGCCCAAGCTGCGGCGCTGGGCTACCCGGTGCTGGTCAAGGCTGCAGCTGGCGGCGGCGGCATCGGCATGCAGATCGTCCACGAGGAAGAACAACTCGAGAAGGCGATGGAAACTTGTCGCAACCGGGCGAAGTCGGCGTTCGGTGACGACCGCATCTACCTGGAGAGCTACATCGATCGACCGCGCCACATCGAGGTGCAGATCATCGCGGACCGTGCCGGCAACCAACTGGCCCTGGGCGAGCGCGAGTGCAGCATCCAGCGCCGGCATCAGAAGGTGATCGAGGAGTCGCCTGCGCCGGCTCTGGTGTTCGGCCGGGGCGGCGACGACAAGCGCCTGGCGCTCTTCGACGCAGCGTTGCGCATCGCCAAAGAAGCCAACTACTACAGTACCGGCACCGCCGAGTTCATCCTCGATGCAGAGGGCCGTTTCTACTTTCTGGAGTGGAACCCGCGGCTGCAGGTCGAGCACGCGGTCACCGAGATGTGCACGGGCCTCGACCTGGTGGAGTTGCAGCTGCGCATCGCAGCGGGCGAACCTTTGCCGAAGGAGGCATTGCGCGCCGAGCCACGCGGACACGCCATGGAGGCGCGCCTGTACGCGGAGGACCCGGACAAGGGTTTCCTGCCACGCCCCGGCGAGGTCACGACGTTGCGCTGGCCGCCGCTTGCGCCAGGTGCGTTTCGGGTCGACTCCGGAGTCGCACCGGGCTCGAAGGTCACACCGTATTATGATCCGCTGGTAGCCAAGCTCGTCAGCTTCGGCGCCACACGCCACCAGGCGCTGCTCACGCTCGACCGCGTGCTTGCCGAGACCGAGATCGAGCCGCTCACCACCAACGTGGCGTTCCTGCGCGAGGTCCTCGCGCACGATTCGTTTCGCGCCGGCCAGTACGACACCGACTTCACGCAGCGCGTGATCGCGGAACGCGCCGAGACTCCGAGCGAACCCACGACCTAGCGCGAGACGCACTCCGACGCCGGACCCGGTCCGGCCATCGAAGTGCGCCGTGTGTACCTTCGTTTCAGCCGCAAGCCAGCGTCGTGCGTCCCGCGTAGAGCGCGGCCGAGCCCAGCTCTTCCTCGATGCGCAAGAGCTGGTTGTACTTCGCGATGCGCTCGGAGCGCGACGCCGAGCCAGTCTTGATCTGACCGGCACCCGTGGCCACTGCGAGGTCGGCGATGAAGGTGTCCTCGGTCTCGCCGCTGCGGTGCGAGACGATCGACGAATAGTCGTTGAGAGCCGCGAGCTCCATGGCCTCGAGCGTCTCGGTCACGGTGCCAATCTGGTTCACCTTGATGAGGATCGAGTTGGCGACCTCGCGCTCGATGCCCTGCTGCAGCCGGCGCGTGTTGGTCACGAACAGATCATCGCCCACCAGCTGCACGCGATCGCCGAGCGCGTCCGTCAGCTTCTTCCAGCCGTCCCAGTCGTCCTCGGCGAAACCATCTTCGATCGACACGATCGGATACTTCGAGCACAGCTCAGCGTAGATCGAGACCAAGCCGGCGGCATCGACTTCCTTCTTGTCGAAGGTGTAGCGCTTCTTCTGCTTGTCGTAGAACTCGCTCGACGCGGCATCGAGCGCGATCGCGATGTCCTCACCCGGGCGATAGCCAGCCTTCTCGATCGCGCGGATGACCATGCGAATCGCGCCCTCGTTGGTCTCGATGCGCGGTGCGAAGCCGCCTTCGTCGCCCACCGAGGTCGCGAGGTTGTCCTTCTTGAGCAAGCCCTTGAGCGCGTGAAACGTCTCGACGCCCGCGCGCAGAGCCTCGGAGAAGCTGCTTGCCCCCACGGGCACGAGCATGAACTCCTGCACTTCGAGGCCGTTGTCCGCGTGCTGACCACCGTTGATCACGTTCATCATCGGCGTCGGCAAGATGCGCGCGCGCGCACCACCGAGGTAGCGCCACAGGGGCAAGCCCACGGCGTTGGCGGCTGCACGAGACACGGCCATCGACACGCCGAGAATGGCGTTGGCGCCGAGCTTCGACTTGTTCTCCGTTCCGTCGAGCGCGATCATCAGGCGATCGACCTCGGCCTGCGCGAGCGCGTCATGGCCCAGGAGCTCCGGCCCGATGGACTCGACCACGTTGCGTACGGCACGGGTGACGCCCTTGCCCAGGTAGCGCTTGGGCTCCTCGTCGCGCAGCTCGTGAGCTTCGTGCTCGCCGGTCGAAGCGCCGGACGGAACCGCCGCAACGCCGATTGCTCCACCCTCGAGCTCGACCTCGACTTCGATCGTCGGGTTACCTCGTGAGTCCAGGATTTCACGGGCGTGGACTTCGGCAATGCTGGTCATCGGGGCAGCTCCTTGTGGCAAGGGGAAGGTGAGTTGGCGAGGCGACGCACCGCAGCGGTGCGAGGCTCACGCGGTCGGCTCTTAGCGGCGGGCTGGCGAAAACTCAAGAGCCGCGGCAGCCGCGCCGACCGAGCGCTTGCGATCCATCTGCCAGGTGGCAACGGGGCATGCTGACGAGCCGCGAATCCGGAGTCCGCAGCCACAGCCGAGGCACCACGGATCGAGCTACCGCGCTCGCCGCGCTCAACGCCTGGCGAGTTTCAGCGCCGGAGCCCGCGTGCCGTGACACGGATGTCACACCCCTGTCTCCTGCCGCGCGTGTCACGAAATCGCCGCCGAAGTTTAAATGCCTGCAATTTCGATAGCTTGGTGGATTTTGAGCCAGCTTCTTGCCGGTCGGCCCGGTGCTTGCATAGAGTCCGCTCGCAGTAGACCACTTGAACAAGGGCCGCCTCCAGGGGATCGAGTGGTCGAAACGAGAGCGCAGTATGGCCCTGAACACGAAATGACTTGATATCGGGACGCCGGGGCTTATAAACGCCCGTCGATTTTCTGGATAATGACCAACACGGGGAAATAGAATCGTCCCCGTTTTAGACCAGGCTCCGCGGGAAGCGGAGCGCGCAGGAGGAACTGATGAAGGTGCTTGGAATGAAGTTCGTAATGGTCGCTTGCCTTGCCGTCGCCTTGTCGGCGGTCGGCTGCAAGAGTGACAAGAAGACCCCCGCGACCCCGGACGCCGGCGGTTCGGATGCCGGCGGTCAGGTCGACAGCGGCATCACGGTGAAGACCGACAGCGGCACCACAACGACCGACAGCGGCACCGTGCAGGTGGACTCCGGCACCGTGCAGGTGGACTCCGGCACCGTCGGCGACGGCGGTTCGGACGACGCTGGCCACGACGCAGGCTGAGCCTAGCGCGATACAACGGTAGAAGGCGGGCGAGCGAAAGCTCCCCGCCTTTTGCTTCTTAACCGGCCGCGCTCGGCCGACCGCGGCCCTGCGGATGCGACCGCACCGCTCGACTACGCTCTCGCGGCGCTCTTGAGCGCGCGTAGGACCTTGGCCGCCTCAGGACGCTGCAGCGGTCCGTCGTACAGGCCGACGAGCTCCTCGAACGAGCGTTCGTAGCCCGCGCTGCCGCGCGCCGCGGCCGCGAGCTGACGCCACAGGATGCGCTCGAGCGCGCGGTACTTGGTGCCCTGCCGCAACGCAGCGGAAAGCAGGCCAATGCCCTCGACGTCCGCGGGGTACAGACGCTCGGCACGCAGCGCGTAGCTGGCCGCGAGCTCCGGGCGTTTCAGCTCTTGCAGCGCGATCATCGCGGCCTCGCGCAAGGCCGCGGCGCGAGCTGCCGGAGTGGCGCCTCGATCCGCTGCCTTGCGCTTGGCTGCGCCGATGCGCTGGTGAGCCGCGCGAAAGCTTTCATCGCCCCCGATCCGCGGCACCAACATCTTGGCCAGCAGATAGATGAAGAACGCGCTGCCCGCGCCGAGCATCAGCAGGCTTTGCAGGTCGGTCTTCATGGCAGTGGCGCCGCAAGCACGGATTTCCCCGTGTACTGCGCGAGCGCAGGCTGGCCGAAGTAGGCGTGGGCCGTCGGTGCGAAGTCGACGATGCTGGGAGACTCTCGGGCGATCGAGCGGTTGCTGATCAAGATGCCCGAGGTGTCTGCGACGTCACTCGCCGCGTGATCGCCGCTCCACTTCTTGTCGTTGTCGGCGAACATGGCCTTGGGCACGCCACCGAGGATCGTTTCCCAGCTCGTGCGGTAGTTCTCGGCGAAGGCGATCTGCATGTCGGGGGCATCGCTCGCGCGCGCGCCACCGAAGACCTTCGCGCCAGCGTAGACTTGGCCCACGACTTGGGCTCCGCCGCGTTCCTTGTCGCGCAGCGCGACGAGGCCATCGTGGATCTGTTGAACGAGCGCGGCGACCTCGCCACGCTGCACGATGCCATCGCGCTCGCGCCCTGCGAGGTTCAGGTAGATCTGCCCCGTGCCCACGGCGTAGGCCTTGGTCTTGCTCCAGTCGACGTCGATCAGGAACTCGCGGTTGGAGTTGGTGGCGCCGTCCTTGAGCGTGAGCAGGCCCTGCTCGCGGAGCCACTGATTCACGTGCAGACCACGGCGGTAGTTGTGGAAGCCGTGGTCGGAGAGGATGAGCAAAGTGTCGTCAGCGCCGAGCTTGGGCAGCACCTGGGCCACGGTGGCATCCATGCGCTCGTACTCGTGCTCGATGGCGTTGCCGACCTTCTTGGCGAGCGCGGCATCGTAGCGCGGGTGCTGCTTGTCCATGAAGCGGTAGAACATGTGGGAGACGCGATCGGTGGCGGTGGACACCCAGATCAGCAGATCCCAGTCGGGCTTGCCGAGCCGGTCGAGCAGCATCTGGCGACGGTCTTTCTCGATCGCGTCCATGTCGGCGAGGAAGGCTTCGTCGTCGACGACCTCGGCGTTCAGGGCACTTGTGTCGTGGTCCCAGCCGACGCTCTTGTAGAAGTGGCCGAGCTCGTCGGCGATCTGGCCGGAGAACGCGCGCGGATACGAGAACGGGGCGTAGGGGTCACGTGGATGGAAGCCGATCGGCGTGATGAACAGGCGCGTCTTCTTGCCGGCTTCGAGCGCGAGCACCTTCAAGATGCCTTTCACGTGCACGCTGTCGTGCGCGAACTCGACCTCGACAAAGTCGCTCCACTGCTTGGGCGCGAGGGCCAGCGTCTTGCCAGCGAGCGTGACTGAGAGGCCCGCCGTGGGCGTGCCGAGCTTCACATCGACCGGCAACTTCATGCGCTCTTCGCTGCCGGGGATGGTCGGGCCCTCGAGCTCGAAGTGGCCGGCGCCGGCTTGCATCACGAGCTTCAGCATCACGCCGCCGCCCGGCGGGTGCTTCAGCTGGTCGTCGGTGACGTCGGTGCCGACATAGGTGAAGGTGCTGTTGGTCTCGCGCAGATCCGGAACGCCCAGACCGCTGAGCATGCGGCCGTCGCGCATGGGGTCGGGGGGAAACGAGTACGGCACGTTGATCGCCACCACGCGCACGCCGGCGTTGCCGAGCGTCTGCCAGAACGGCGTGCCGGTGCGCAGGTTGCGCGCCACAGGCGGTCCAGCCGGCTGAACCTCGAACGAGGTAGTCGCGACGCTGAGCAAGATCGGGGTACCCGTGGGCGTTGGGTTCAGGCCACGACCGATGAAGTCGAAGATGCCGTGATCGCCGGGCGGGGTACCCGTGGCGAACGACGTCCAGGCCACGGGGGACTGGGGCGGGTTGGTGGAACCGAGGTGGCGGTAGCCCTTGCCGCCGTCGGCCTCCATCAGCTTCTTGAGCGTGGGCAGCTTGCCGGCCTGCGCCCACTGCTCGAGCCAGCGCGGATCCACACCGTCGAAGCCGAGCATGATCAGCCGGCCTTTGGCTTTGGGTGCAGGGGCTGCCGCGGCGGCCGACGCGCTGGGCACCGCATTCGGAGCGGCCGCGGGTTCGGAAGGGCCAACCGGTGGCGTGGCTGGTTTGCCACCGCAGCCGAAGCCGAGCATTGCAAACGCGCAGCAGAGCAGCGCGTACCAAGAGAAGCGGATCGTCATGGGCAGAGAAAATAGGCGTTGCGCGAGGCAGGGTCAAAGGGCTTGGGGGCGGCCGCGAGCGGCTGCGCAACGCTCGCACGACGCGGCCGGGCGTTGGCTGGTATACAAGCGGCTGATGACTCCGGCCCTACGCGCACTCGTCGTTTGCATGGCCACGCTGGCTTTGGCCTGTGCGCAGGAGCACGGACGCATCGGCGACAACCCGGAAGTGAAGCCGGCGGCGCGGGCAGCGCAGCCGCCGGATCCGGACCTGCAAGACGCGCTGGGGCAGGCCGTGAACGATGCGGCGGCACGCCATGCTCCGGGCTGGGAGAAGCTCGACAAGCTGTGGCGCGGGCAGCTCGGCACCCGCGAGCGCCAGGACTTCATGGCGGTGCTCGTGTATGGGCACTGCTATCGATTCATCGGAGTCGGTGGCGCCGGCGTGAGTGATCTGGATCTCGCGCTCTTCGATCCGCACGGCGTCGAGGCGCAGCGCGACGTGACGCAGGAGAGCACTGCTGTGCTGGGCGTGGATTCGGCGATCTGCCCGATCGAGCCAGGCGCCTACCGGATCGGCGCGCGCGTCCGGGACGGCGCCGGGGCGTTCGCCATCGGGCTGTATCGCAGCCAGCAGTGACGCGGTCAGAAGCTGAGGTCGTACGGCAGCAGGGCCAGCGCGGCGCCGTCACCCAGGCGCTGCATCGTGACGATGCGCGCGAGTACCGAGCGCAGCTCGAGGGGAACCGCGGCCGCGAACGTGGTTGCGGCGCTGCCACCGCCCGCGTCACCCACCACGTAGTCGAGCAAGCTTTCCTTGCGCTTGGGTAGCACCACTAACTCGGCGTCGTCGCTGATGTGCCCGAGTTGTCGCGCACGCGCGAGCGCCGAAGCCAAACCGCCGAGGTGATCGACGAGCCCCAGCCGCAGCGCGGCGTCACCGGAGTAGACGCGACCGCGCGCCACTTGATCGACTTGCTCGGGCGTCTTGCCGCGTCCGGCGGCAACGCGCTCGAGAAACAGGCGGTAGTACGCGCGCAGGCGATCGACGAGGGCGGCCCGTTCGTCGGGCGAGAACGGCCGCCACAGCGACTCCGCGCCGGCGCGCTTGCCGCGCTGGAAGACCTCAATGCCGATACCGAGCTTCTCGGCCAGCTGCACGGCGTCGACCTTGCCGTAGAAGATGCCGATCGACCCGGTGAGCGTGGACGGGTCGGCCCAGATCTCGTCAGCTGCGGACGCAACGTAGTAGCCGCCGCTGGCGGCGACGGCACCCATCGACACCACCACGGGCTTGTGCTCGCGAGCGCGGCGGATGGCGCGCCAGATCTGATCGGACGCCAGCACCGCACCGCCAGGTGAGTCCACGCGCACCACGATCGCGCGCACCAGGGGATCGCAGAGCATGGCGTCGATGGCCTGCACCACGGTCTTGCCGCCAGACATGTGCACGTCGATGAATGGGATGTCGACGTTGTCGCCGTCCACGATCGCACCGTCGATCATCACGACGCCCACGCGCGGCCCGGCGTTCCAGTCGGAGGGCACGTAGCTCGCTACCGAGTCGACGATGGGGTGGTCACCGAAGATGGCGAGCTCACCCTGCTTCACGCGCTCTTCGTCGATGGCGGCACGCACCAGGCCATCGCGCAGCGCCTGCGAGGCGAGCTGCGGTCCGTCATCCATGATGTCGGCGACGCGGCCGGCAGGCACCGCCAAATCCTTGGCGAGATCCGACAACGTACGGTTATGCACGTCGTCGAGCAGCGCCCTCACCTCTTCGCGCGCGGGCTCGCTCATCGTCGATTGCGTGAGCTGCTCCGGCGCGCTCTTGTAGGCCCCGATGCGCACGAAGTCCGCGCGCAGGCCGACCTTGTGCAGCGTCTCGCCGAGCATCAGCATGTCCGCGGAGCCGCCCAGCAGCCGCAAGCTGCCGGCTGGGTCAATCAGCACCTGATCGGCACCGGCGCATGCGTAGTACTCGGAGCCCGTGGCGTCTTCCAGATGGCAGACCACGTGCTTGCCGGCCTTGCGCAGCGAGCTTATGAGCAAGCGCAGCTCCTGGGCGTAGGCGCTGCCCATGCCCGAGCTGCGCGGCCGCAAGAGCACGCCTGCGATGCGCTCGTCGTGCAGCGCCGCTTCCAACAGCAGCTCGGCGCGCACGATGCTGCGCTCGTTCATGGCGTCGAGCTCGAGATCGAGCACACGCGCGCGCACGGGCATGCCGTGGCGCATCTGGCCCTCGGCGCGCGCGCTGACGTAGTAACCCGCGCGCTGCTCGAGGCCATCGCCGAGGATGGCGCCGCCACCGACGGTCAGGCCCTCGAGGCTGGCGTCGAGCTCGGCCATCACGGTCATGATCGAATCGGTGTCGCCCAGCCGCTGCACTTCGACGACGCCGCTGGCGTAGCCGAAGTACGGAACGCGCAGGCCGAGACCGGCGCGACCCGCGGTGCGATCGCTTCCGTCGAGGCCGAGGTTGAAGTCGAGCACCAGGTCGGGGCTGCCCAGCGGGCGCAGCTGCGTGCCGACCAACGCCGAGCTACCAAGGCCGAGACCGGCGGTTCCGAAACCGCGACGCGAAACGAAGAGGTCACGACCGACGAACGAGAAGCCGAGCCAGTCGGAGGCATGCCATACAAGACCCGTGTCGACCGTGAACAGGCCGTCGATGCGCGGATCGCTGGAGGCAAAGACGCGCCCGGACGTGCCGATGCTCCAGCGCTTGCTGGGCGCGAAGGCCAAGCCGAGGCCAGCGAGCGCGCGATCGCCCTGCACCAAGCCGGGGCGCGCAGCCAGCACTCCGGGCCGGATGCTCTGCACGGTCGCACCGAGCGAGAAGCCGAAGAACAGCGGCGTCGCGAACGAGAGCGCGTCGCCCTGCCCCAGCCACGAGTCGCGCTGGTCGACCTGGCTGTGCACGTAGACCAGGCTCCAGCTCGGCAAGAGGCCCAGTGCGCCGGGGTTCACGTCGATGGCGGAGGCGTCGTCGTGCCCGATCAGGGCCGAGGCCGGCGTGGCGACCGGGTCGGTGGCGCGGTGCAGCTGCGCATGCGCGGCGCCGAGCGGCCCGACCAAAGCGAGAACGACGGTTGCCAGGAGGATCACGCGTGGAGCCATGGATGGCACATATCACGGACCGGCCCCGCCCGGCTGCACTGCGAGCGCGCCTGCACAACGACTTGGCGAGCACGCCCGGAGCGCTGTAACGTGCAGGTGATGGCTGTGGTTTTCGCGATGACCCTGGGACGACCTTTGATGCGCACGCTGGCGGCGGCGATCGGCCTGTGCGCGTGGCTAGCGCTGGGCGCGGCGCTCGTTCGCGCACAACCGAGCGAGCCGGCACCTGGCGGAACTCAGGTCGAGGAGGCGCCGAGCCCGCCGACGGAGGCGCTCGCGGGCGGTGCCAGCAGCAAGGCGCCGACGGCCGCGCTCGAACACTACCAGCGTGGCCGTGAACACTACCTCGCCGGGCGCTACCGCGAGGCGCTCGAGGAGCTGAAGGCCGCGCTCGCGCTCGACCCGGACTCGCCGAACCTCATCTACAACGTGGCGCGCGTGCACGAGGACCTGGGCAACCTCGACGAGGCCATCACCAACTACCAGCACTACCTGGAAGTGTTGCCGGACTCGGCCAGCGCAGAGCGCGAGAAGACCGATCTCACGATCCGTCGCCTGCGCGGCGCGAAGGACGAAGTGGCCGCGCAGCGCAGTGGAGACGCCGAGCTCAAGAGCTTCGAGCCAGCGACTGCGCCGCAGCCCACGCTTGGCAACGCCGACTGGCTGTTCTGGGCGAGCGCGGGCACGGGCGTCGCGTTCCTGGCCGGTGGCAGCGTGTGCGGAGTGCTCGCGCTACAGCGAAACCACAAGGTCGCTGACTTCGTGGTCGGTGCCGACGGAACTGCACACCAGCGCCGGAGCCTCGTCTCGCAGACCAAGCACCTGGCGCTGGCGTCGGATTTGCTCTTCGCGGGCGGCGCGGCCGCGATCACGGGGGCCGCGCTCTTGTTCTTCCTGCGGCACAGCCCCGCCGAGCAGCCGACGCACGCGCCGCAAGCCAGCGTCTACTTCGACGGACAGCGCGCCGAGTTGCTGCTGAGCGGCGCGTTCTGAGCCTGGCCAAGTGCCTGCCGCTACGTGCAACCCACCGGCACGCAGCCGCGCCGCCTACAGCTGCAGCGACTTGATCTCGACGAACTCGTCTAGGCCGAGCTTGCCGAGCTCGCGACCGTGGCCCGATTGCTTGTAGCCGCCAAACGGCGCGAGCAAGTTGTAGTGCCCGCCGTTCACCTCGACCTGGCCCGTGCGCATGCGCCGGGCGACGCGCTTGGCTCGTTCGCCATCGGCCGACCACACGCCGCCGGCCAGACCGTAGATGCTGTCGTTCGCGATGCGGACGGCATCGTCCTCGCTGTCGTACGGGATGATGCAGAGCACCGGACCGAAGATCTCCTCTTGAGCGATGGTCATGGCGTTAGCGCGGCGGATGACGGTGTAGACAAAGCGGCACCCAGTCAACCCCACGGCGTTCGGGTGGCAGCAATCCATGATATCGTTGACGCCGGACGACGCGGCGACCGCGAGCATGTGCGCAGGCATGTGCGCACCGGCGCGGACCGAAGCCCATGATGAGCCACGCGGGACTCAGCACCGATGATCCGTTGATTGGGTCCACGATTGCGGGCCGGTATCGCATCCAGGCGCGCGTCGGTTCGGGCGCGATGGGCGCAGTGTACCGCGCGGTGCAGTCCGGGCTCGGTCGGCCGGTAGCGCTCAAGGTGCTCAAGCGCGACCTCGCCTGGGGCGGCGACACGGTGCAGCGCTTTCGGCGTGAGGCCCAGGCGATGAGCGCGCTCAACCACCCGAACACCGTGCGCGTCTTCGACTTCGGCGCGACCGACGAGGGGCTGCTCTACCTGGCGATGGAATTGCTCGAGGGCGAGCCCGTCACGGAGCGTCTCGCGCACGCGCGTGCACTGTCCGTGAAGGAGTCGGTGCTGCTCGCGCAACAGGTGCTGCGCTCGGTCGGCGAGGCACACGTGAAGGGCATCGTCCATCGCGATCTGAAGCCCGACAACATCTTCCTCGCGCGTGTGCAGGGCGAGGCGGCGCCGATCGTGAAGGTGCTCGACTTTGGCATCGCCAAGGCCGTGGAGGGCGAGCGCAAGATCGACCAGTTCGAGACGCTCGACGGCACGGTGTTCGGCACGCCCCGCTACATGGCACCGGAGCAAGCCGCGGGCAAAGCCCTCGACCCGCGCACGGATCTCTACGCAGTCGGCATCATCCTCTACGAATTCCTGGCAGGCCAACCGCCGTTCGTCGACACCGATGCCGTCGTGGTCATGGCCAAGCACATCCGCGAAGCACCCGTCCCGCTGTGCAAGGCCGCGCCGCAGCGAGGCATCCCCAGGAGCCTCGAGGCGGTGGTCAGCAAGGCGCTCGAGAAAGACGCCCACAAGCGTTTCCAGAGTGCAGACGAATTCGATCAGGCGCTTGCGCAGTGCCTGCCCGAGGTCGAGCGGCTGGAACGGAACGGCGGGCAGCCCTCGTTGCTCGATCGTGTCTCGCGCGTGTCGATGGTTCCACGTGACAATCGCGGCAAGGTCGTGCTCGCCGTGGCGGCCGCCGCAGTGCTGCTCGGGCTCGTCACGTACGCGCTGTGGCCACGGCCCAACGCGGGCGGCGTGTCACCTGTGGTCAGCGTGCAGGTGCCAGCCGCCAGCGAGCAGGCGCAGGCCGCGCAACCTGGCGCAGGCACGACGACCACGCTCGCCGCGAACACCCCCGCAGCGGTCGAGCCGAAGCCAGCCGTCGTCACGCTGCAGACCGAGCCAAGCGGCGCGGAAGTCTGGCGCAACGGCATGCAACTGGGCGTGACTCCACTCGAGATCGTCGTGCCGCCGGGCGAAACCACGAGCGTCAGCTTGCACAAGCCGGGCTACGTGGAACACACAGTCGAAGTGGGGCAGAGCCCGACCGCACGCACGGTGGCGCTGACGCAGTTGCCAGCCGTCGACAAGCCTGCAACGCAGCCGGTGCGGCCACAGCGCGCACGGCACGGCAAGCCGCGCGCAGCGCAGGCCGGCAGCGCGGGCACGCACGCTGCCCCCGATTCACCCTACGAAAAGTTCTGACCGCTCTCGTGACCCAAGCACCGTCCGGCGACTCGATCCCGCAGCGCACGCTCGATCACCTGGAGTGGGCGCGCCTGCAAGACGCGGTGCTCGCACGCTGTCGCGGTGCCTCGGCGCGACGCGCGGGCCTGTCGTTCGCAGACGGCCTACCGGCCACGCGCGCGTTGCTCGCGCAAACCGGCGAGGCAGCCAAGTTGCTCGCGGCGGGCGAAGCGCTGCCGCTCGACGATCTACGCGACTTGCAAGCGCAACTCGACCGAATCGAGCGCGGCGGCGTGCTCGATCCGGCAGCGCTCGCGGACGTGCGCGTCACGCTACAGAACGCGCGCACCCTGCGACGCTTTCTCGGCGCGCGCCGCAGCACGCTGCCCGCGCTGCAGGCGGCGGCGCCCCTCGACCCCTCGCTCGACGAGCTCGAGGCACAGCTCGGCCACGCCATCAGCGTCGAGGGCACGATGCTCGACGACGCGAGCGAAGAGCTGCGCCGTGTGCGTTCGGAGATCAACGCGCTACGCGAACGCATCGCCGGCCGCTTGCAGGACGTGATCGACAAGCACGCCGATCTACTCTCGGACCGCTACTACACGCTGCGCGACGGACGCTACGTGCTGCCCGTGCGCAGCGATGCACACGATCGCTTGCCGGGCATCGTGCACGGTGCGAGCGCCAGTGGGGCCAGCGTGTTCGTCGAGCCGCGATCCGTCGTCGCCCACGGTAACCGCCTCAAAATGGCCGAGGCCGAGCGAGAGCGCGAAGAAGCGCGCATCCTCGCCGCGCTCAGTGAGCTGGTTCGCAACCGCTTACCCGAGCTGCGCGGAGCGGCCGCAGCGCTCGACTTGCTCGACCTGCGCAACGCGGCAGCGCAGTTCGGACGAGAGATCGGGGCTATCGTCCCAGAGCTCGCGCCCGGCCCACGCCTGCGCCTGCGCGCCGCGCGTCACCCGCTCTTGGCGCTGGCAGGCGTCACGGTCGTCGCCAACGACGTGGAGTTGGAGGCAGGGCGCGGCCTCGTGATCTCGGGGCCGAACGCCGGCGGCAAGACCGTGGTGCTCAAGACACTCGGGCTGTGCGCGCTGATGGTGCGCTGCGGGCTGCCGTTGCCGGTCGCCGAGGGCAGCAGCGTGGGCTACTTCGCGGCCGTGCACTGCGAACTCGGCGACGAGCAATCGACGGCCACCAACCTCTCCACCTTCTCCGCGCACGTGCGCAACCTCGCGCGGATCCTGGAGCGAGCGGACGCACACAGTCTGGTGCTGCTCGACGAGGTCGCCACCGGGACCGATCCGGTGGAAGGCGCAGCGCTGGCCTGCGCGGTGGTCGACGCGCTCTGCACGCAGGGCGCCGCGCTGGCCGTGACCACGCACTACGAGGCGCTGAAGGCGTTCGCGCTGCGCGATCCGCGCTTGCGCTCGGCCTCGGTTGGGCTGGATGCCGAGCGCATGGAGCCCACGTTCCAGCTGCTGCTGGACGTGCCCGGGGCGTCCAGTGCGCTGCTGGTGGCGCGGCGCTTCGGCTTGCCCGCGCACGTCGTGGATCAGGCGCTCGAGCTTTTGCCCCAGCAAGCTCGAGACTTCGAGCAACTGGTCGCACAGCTCGCGCAAGCCGCGAACGCCTTGCGACAGGAGCGCGCTGCCGTGGCGGAGGAACGCACGGCGCTCACCCGCGAGCGCGCCGACTACGAAGGGCGCATGGCGCAGCTGCGCGAGCAGAGCAAGCACAGGCTCTCGAAGGAAGCCGACAAGCTGATGAGCGAGCTGCGACAGGCACGCGACGAGCTCGACCAAGCGCGCAAGGGCCTGCGCCAGGAAGACCGCAAGCCCCAGGAGCTGAGCGCGCTCCAGAAGCAGGTGGGCGAGATCGCCGGACGCGTGGGCGCGGGCTCGGAGCTCGCTGCAGCGCTCTCACTCGAGCCTTTGGAGGTGGTACGCGCACCGGCGAGCATCGAGCTCGGCGCGCGCGTGTACGTGCCGCGCTTGCGCTCCGAGGCGGTCGTGGTCGAGCTCGGGCAGAAGGGCAAAGTGCTCGTGGCCGTCGGAGCGATGAAGCTCTGGGTCGACGGCGCAGAGCTGCGTACGCCAGCGGCGAAACCGGCCGAGGCGCCTGCGCCGACACGCCTGCCACGCGTGCCGGAAGCGCCGATCGGTCGCTTCGCCGACAACACCCTGGACGTGCGTGGTCTGCGCGCCGACGACGCGGTGGCCATGCTGGGGGCGTTCATCGATCGCCTGTACGCAACGCCTGCGCGGGTTGGCTACGTGCTGCACGGCCATGGCACCGGCGCGCTACGCAACGTGGTACGCGAACACCTCAAGGTCGCGCAGCCGTACGTGCAAGACTGCCAGGCCGCCTCGGTCGAAGAAGGCGGCGACGCGGTCACAGTCTTCGTGCTGCGCTGAGTGATCAGCGGAAGACGTCGGGCACGGGCTCGGCCGCGCGACGCTTGGTCGTGGCGGCGCCGGCGCTAGCACGGACCACGCTCACGCTGCTCTTGGGAGGCAGGCCAAGCTTCAACGTCAACTCGGTCGGAGCATCGAGCGTCAAGCTGCGAACGGCGGTAAGGCGGCGCAGAGTCGCGCGCAGCGTGAGCGGCGTATTGCGTGGCAAATCGGCGGCGCACGGCGTCGTCCGACAGAGCTCGCCTCCGCCCTCCAGCCCCACGCGCGCGCCCGCGGGTTGCGTGCGGATCGTGACCTGAACGGGGCCGTCCGGTGGCTTGGTCGGCACGGGCTGCGCCGCCAATGGCTGCGGCTGCACCCGCGCGAGGTCGGGCGCAGGAGCCTGCGCCGCCGCGGAGCGCGCAGCGGACGACGTCGCGACCGGGAGCACGACGGGCACAGGACGCGCGGCGGCAGCGCTTGCTGCATGGCTGTCCGCGGCGGCATCGATGGGGGTCGCAACCGGCGCAGCATCCCAGTGGCCGAAGATGGAAAACCACACGACCGCAAGCATTACAGCCGCAGCTGCAGGCACTAGCCAACGCCACGGCAGCCGGCGCAGCGCCGACGAATCGCGTCGCGCCGCGCTCTCCACCGGAGCGGTGCTCGCCTTGCCCGGCAACGGAGGTGGCGCCGACAACGCCCACTGCGGAGGCACGACCGACTCGTGCGGCAAGATCGACGGCATCTCGGGTGCGCCTCGCAGGTCCGCCGCGAAGTCCGACATCGACTGATAGCGCCGCTCTGGATCCTTCTCGAGCGCGCGGAATAGCGCACGCTCGAGCTCGGGACTGACGCGCGTGCCCGGATTCACCTCGCGCAAGGGCGGCACGGGATCGTGGCCGTGCTTGGCGAGCACCTCCATGAAGTTGTCGCCCTCGAACGGCACCCTCCCCGTGAGCAACTCGTAGAGGATCACGCCGAGCGCGTAGATGTCGACCCGGTGATCGAGCGCCTTGCCGCCCGCATGCTCGGGGCTCATGTACTCGGGCGTTCCGAAGATCATCCCCGTGCGCGTGAGCTTGCGGTTGCCCAGGCTCTCGATGTCGCCCATCTTCGCGACGCCAAAGTCCACGACCTTCACGAAGTCGGGCTGGCCGTCGCGAGCCACGAGATAGATGTTCTCGGGCTTCAGATCGCGGTGGATGATGTTCTTCTTGTGCGCCGCGTCGAGCGCCTTGGCGACCTGATGCACGATCAACACGGCGCGCGTGGGTGCCAGGGCGCACTCGCGAGAGAGCACGTCGGCGAGGTCCTCGCCCTTGAGCATCTCGAGCACGATGTAGCTGGCGCCGGTCGGGGTCTCGCCGAAGTCCGAGACGTCCACGATGTTCGGGTGACCGATCTTGGAGGCGCTCTTGGCTTCCTGTCGGAAGCGCTCCACGACGTCGGGCCGGCGCGTGAACGCATCACGCAGAACCTTGAGCGCGACGCGCTTCTCGATCAGCTCGTGCTCGGCCTCGTACACCACGCCCATCCCGCCCTCACCGATGGCGCGCAGGATCCGGTAGCGCCCACCGAGCGTGGCACCCACGAGCGGGTCGGCGCAGGCGTTCAGGTCGCACGCCTGCGAAGGCGACGACAGGCGCGAACCGTCCACCGGGCAAAACGTCTCGCCGCCCGAGAACTCGCGACCACAACCGCGACAGGTCTTGGTCATCGCCGACATCGGAAAATGAACTGCTGCACAGTACCAAACGCCCCACACTTGGGGCAACGCCCAGCGGCCCCGTTCGCTCGGCTGGCGGAGTGTACCAAGCGGATAGGGACTGCGGTGGCCGTTTGCGTCGTCCGAATCGCTTTGGTAGCGTGCCTCCGTGTCTGCGCGAATCCGCATCCTCGACGCGGCACTCGCCGATCAGATCGCCGCGGGCGAAGTGGTCGAGCGCCCTGCAAGTGTCGTCAAGGAGCTGGTCGAGAACGCCGTGGACGCGGGCGCGAGGAGCGTGGTGGTCGAGATTGACAACGGCGGCCAGACGCTGATCCGTGTCACCGACGACGGCAGCGGCATGCCGCCAGCGGACGCCGCCCTGTGCGTGCAGCGCCACGCCACGAGCAAGCTCACCTCGAGCGACGACCTCTTCGCGATCCGCACACTCGGTTTCCGGGGCGAAGCCCTGCCCTCGATCGCGTCGGTGTCCCGCTTCTGCCTCACCACACGGCCCCATGCCGCCCACAGCGGCACGCGCGTGCAGGTCGAGGGCGGCGCGCCGGCGCAGATCGGCGAGCACGGTGGAGCACCGGGCACCAGCGTCGAGGTTCGTGATCTGTTTTACAACGTGCCCGCGCGGCTGAAGTTCCTGAAATCGAAAGCCACGGAGAGCGCGCAGGTCGGCAGCGTGTGCCTGCGGGCTGGACTCTCGCACCCCGAGCTGGCGCTGCGGCTGGTTCGCGACGGGCGAGCTTCGCTGGATATGCTGCGGGCTGCCTCCGTGAGCGAGCGCGTGAAAGGCGCTTTCCCGGACGACCCGCTGATTACGTACGAGGGCTCCTTCGAGGGTGTGAGCGTGCTCGCAGCGCTGTGCGCGCCGGAGAAGGCGCGCTCGGGCGCGCAGCACCTGCACCTGTTCGTGAATCGCCGGCCGATACGCGACACGGCCCTGGCGCGCGCAGTGGCTTACGCATACGGCAGTGTGTTGCCGCCGGGCCGCTTCCCGGCGGGCGTGGTGTACCTGCAACTCGACCCGGCGGAGGTCGACGTGAACGTGCACCCGCAGAAGCTCGAGGTGCGCTTCGCGCGCGGCCGCGCGATCATGGACGGCTTGACGCGCTGGCTCGCCAGGCAGCTCGGCACCTCCGCCTGGAGCGGGCCGACCGCGCGCACGCCCGACTACTGGAGCCAGCGGCTGGGTACGATGCTGCAACCCGGCGAGCGCGGCGGGCCGCAAGCCGCGAGACTGGGCCTGAGCGGGCACAGCGGCGCTGCGAGCAGCGCGTCGGCGGCAGCGGGACCAGATCCGTGGGGGCTGTCCGGTGGCGCGGCAGCCGATGCGGGCTCGCCGATCGCCCTCGCCGACCGAGTCGCCGACGGCACGCCCGGTCTGCAGCGGTCAACGGCGCCGATCTTGCCCGGCAGCCCTGGCTTCTTCGGCTCGCTGCGCGTGCTTGGCCAAGCCCGGCGCATGTTCCTGCTCTGCGAAGACGAGTCCGGGATCCACATCCTGGATCAGCACGCGGCCGATGAGCGCGTCCGCTACGATCGGCTACGCAGCGCGTACCAGAAGCGCAGCATCAAGACGCAACGCCTGCTCTTCCCGGAACGCGTCGAGTGCAGCGAGCTCGAAGCGCAGAGCGTGGATGAGCACCACGACGAGCTGGCGCAAGCGGGCATGGAATGCACGCGCATCGGGGCGACCACGGTTGCCGTGGCCGCGATCCCCGCGCTCTTGCACCGCGCACCGCCCGCACGACTGCTGCGCGACATCCTGGCCGAGCTCGGCCACAGCGGGGAGCGCTCGTTCGGGGACGCGCTCGACATGGCGCTCGCGACCATGGCCTGTCACGGAGCCATCCGAGCCGGCGACGCGCTGTCTACCGAGGAGATCGGCGCGCTCTTGCGCTCGCTCGACGAAGTGAAAGACTTCCAGGGTCACTGCCCACACGGGCGGCCCGTCGTGAGCAGCCTGGCGTTCGCCGAGCTCGAACGACGACTTGGTCGCTGAGCCGCACCGGAGCATGCAGGCTCATCGAATACTCGTGCTCACCGGACCCACCGGCGTCGGCAAGACGCAGGTCGCGATCGAGCTGGCGCAGCGGCTGCGCGGCGAGCTGATTGGCGCCGACAGCGTGCAGATCTATCGCGGCTTTGACATCGGCTCGTCCAAGCCGACCGCGACGGAGCTCGGCGAGCTGCGTCATCACCTCATCGACGTCGCCGAACCGGACGAGGAGTTCGATGCAGCGCGCTACGCCGCGTGCGCCGATCGCGCCATCGAAGAGGTGAGCGAACGCGGGAACGTCCCGGTCATCGTGGGGGGCACCGGCCTGTGGCTGCGCGCGCTGCTGCGCGGCCTCGTGCCCGCGCCAGCGGTGGACCGGGCACTGCGTGCCGAGCTCGAACAGCAGTGGCTAGCGCTCGGCGCACTCGCGATGCACGCCGAGCTGGCGCGCGTCGATCCCATCAGCGCCGCAAGGATCCACGTCAACGACCAGCTGCGCGTGGTGCGAGCGCTCGAGGTGCAGCGCCAGACCGGCCAGGCGCTGGGTGAGTTGCAACGCGCCCATGCGCTCGGCGCGCCGCGCTACCGGGCGCATACCATCGTGCTGGACCTGCCGCTCGCCGCCTACGCCGAGCGCGTGCGCGCGCGGACTCGGACGATGCTGGCGCAAGGGTTTGCCGCGGAAGTCGCAGCGCTGCTGCAACGACACGGCGCGCAGGTGCGAGCACTGCGCTCGGTCGGCTACGCACAGATGGTGGAGCACCTGCAGTCCGGGACGCCGATCGCCGAGACCGAGGCACGCATCCACCGCGCGACGCTCGTGTACGCGCGTCGGCAACGCACGTGGTGGAACAGCGCTCCAGCGGTCGACGCACGACTGACGCCGGAAGCTGCATTGCGCGAGGAACACATCGAAGCGTTGCAGGCACACTTCGCCGCGCCGCCCTGACCCTCCAGCCGTGCATCGTTCGCTGGCCGCCGCCGTGGCTCGGCCAGTCAGGCGGCGCTCTTGAGGCGATCGCGCAGCGTCGAGCGGGCGATGCCGAGCGCGCGCGCCGCAGCCGAGAGGTTGCCGTGATTATCGGCGACCGCTCGCTGCAGGGTTTCGAGGCTGATGTGCCGGCCCGAGAGCGGACCGCCGACCTTGGCGAGCGCCACTTCGACATCCTGCGACTCGATGCGCTGACCCGCGGTCGCTGCGGCCGCGCACAGCACGTTGCGCAGCTCGCGCGCGTTGCCGGGCCAGTCGTACGCGACCAGGCGCGACTGCGCATCTTCGCTCAGCTCACGCGGGCCGAGCTCCAGACAGATCTGCCGCAGAAAGTGCTGACACAGGGCGCGCACGTCCTCGGGTCGCGAGCGCAGCGACGGCACCTCGATCACCAGGCGCGCGATTCGGTAGTACAGGTCCTGCCGGAACGTTCCGTCTTGCACCATGGCGCGCAGGTCGCGATGCGTCGCACACAGCAGCCGCACCTCCACCCGGATCGCCGACTCGCCGCCGACGCGCCGCACCTCGCCCGTCTCGAGCACGCGCAAGAGCCGCGCCTGCAGCGCCAGCGGCAGCTCGCCGATCTCGTCGAGGAAGAGCGTGCCGCCGTGCGCTTGCTCGAACACGCCTTTGTGCGTGCCTTGAGCTCCCGTGAACGCGCCCTTCTCGTGGCCGAAGAGCTCCGACTCCACCAGCTCGCGCGGCAGCCCGCCCGCATTCACCGCCACGAAGCGCTGCGAGCGCCGAGCTCCCAGCTCGTGCAGCGACTGCGCGATGCCCTCCTTCCCGGTGCCGCTCTCGCCCACGATCAACACGGGCCACGGCAAGCTCGCCACGCGCCGCACGTCCCCGAGCACCTGCAGCATCGACGACGATTCCGCGACCATCGTGGGCTCGCTGCCGTCGCTGCCAACGTCCGCGCTCACGCGCAGGTCGGTGCGCCCCACCCGGATCTGCGCACCCTCGCCCACCACCGCCGTGTGCACGCGCACGCCATTGAGGAAGCTGCCGTTGCGACTGCCCATGTCCCGCAGCACCAAACCCGCCTCGCAGGGCTCCAGACGCAAGTGGTGCTCGCTCACCGCGCGATCGCCCAGCACAATGTCGTTGTCCTGCGCGCGCCCCACGTGGATCGGCCCTTCACCCACGCGCACGCGCCGCGCGTCGGTCCCGCGACCGATCAAGATCACGAAGCGCGCGACCGGCAACCGCAAGGTGGACAGCGCCTCGGTGCCCGGCTCCTGCCCGACGCGCGCCGGCGGCGCGACCGTGGTCGGCACGGCCACCCGCTTGACCTCGTAACTGCGGCCGAGCGGGATTGCGCGGTCGAGTGGTAGCGGGTGCTCCAGCGCCCGCTGGCGCTTGCCGCCCGACACGTCGAAGATCACGACCGTTCCATGCTTGCGCATGACCAGCCAATGGCGATCGGCCACGTCCGGGTCGGCGAGCACGATGTCACACCCCTCGACGCGTCCGATCTCGATGGCTCGCCCACCAAGCTCGTAGCGCGCAAGCAGGTCTCCGCGATGATAAAGCTCGAGCATTTCCATGCCCGGCCGCATCGGTCGTGCCGCCCAGAAGTTGCGTGCGAGCGCTCGAGCGGCCGCACCGACCTGCTCGCCCTCGACCAGCCGCCCGCGCCACCGACCATCAAAACCCACCGGACCGGTCGCGCCAAGTCTTGAATCGAAGCTGCCCCGCGGCTAAGGTCCCGCCCGGTGTCGGAAGCTCTCAAACGTACGCCGCTCTATCCGAAACACGTTGCCCTGGGGGCGCGCATGGTGCCCTTCGCCGGCTGGGAAATGCCGGTGCAGTACAAGGGCGTGACGCAAGAACACGAGGCCGTGCGCAAGGCGGTCGGTCTGTTCGACGTCTCGCACATGGGCGAGCTGTTCTTCGACGGCCCCGGCGCAGGCGCCTGCATCGACAGCCTGGTGAGCAACGACATCGGCAAGCTCGCCGTGGGTCGCGCCATCTACACGGTCGCATGCAACGAGCGCGGCACCATCCTCGACGACCTGATCGTCTACCGGCTAGCCGACACGCACTTCATGATCGTGTGCAACGCCAGCAATCGCGACAAGATGGCGGCACACTTCGCAGCGCAAGTGCGCGGTCGTTGCAACTACCGCGACGGCTCGGATGACACCGCGCTGCTCGCGCTCCAAGGCCCCAAGGCTGCAGCCGTGGTGCGCGACCTCCAGGCCGACCCAAAGCTGGTCGATCTCCCGCGCTTCGGCGTGGTGCAGACCACGCTCGCAGGCATCGAGCTGACCGCAGCGCGCACCGGTTACACCGGCGAAGACGGCTACGAGCTCTTCTGCCGCAACGCTGACGCCGTGCGCCTCTGGGATGCGCTCGTGTCGGCCGGCGCCAAGCACGGGCTCGAACCCATCGGTCTGGGCGCGCGCGACACGCTGCGCCTGGAATGCCGCATGTCGCTGTATGGCCACGAGATCGACGAGACCACCAATCCGCTCGAAGCCGGCCTCGGCTGGGCGGTGAAGCTCAACAAAGGTGAGTTCCTGGGTCGCGCGGCTTTGCTCGCCGCCAAAGCCCAACCCGCCACGCGCAAGCTCGTCGGCTTCGAGATGACCGGCCGCGGCATCGCGCGTCAGGGCTACCCGATCGTCGACGCCAGCGGCAAGGCCGTGGGCCAGGTGACCAGCGGCTCACCCGGGCTGACGATCGGCAAGAACGTCGGCCTCGGCTACGTGCCGCCCGCGCTCTCGGCGATCGGCACTGCGATCGGCATCGAGATTCGTGGCAAAGTGATCGAAGCGAAAGTCTGCGCGACGCCTTTCTACAAGCGCGCCTGAGCAGATCACACCGGCTCTGCGCAAACGGCCTCCGACGAAACAGGACGGGAGCACCATGGCGAACTATCCAGCCGATCTGAAGTACACCAAGGACCACGAGTGGGCGCGGCGCGAGGGCGACCTCGTGCGCGTGGGCATCACGCAGTTCGCAGTCGACCAACTCGGCGACGTCACGTTGGTGGACCTGCCCAAGCCAGGCACCAAGCTCACCACGGCCGCGCACTTCGGCGACATCGAGTCGGTCAAGGCTGTGAGCGAGCTGTTCGCGCCCGTCGGCGGTGACGTCGTCGAGGTCAACGCGACGCTCGAAAACAAGCCCGAGCTGGTGAACGAGTCGCCCTACGAAAAGGGCTGGATGCTGCTCGTGAAGCTCTCGCAGCCCGCCGAGCTCGACAAGTTGATGGACACCGCGGCGTACACGGCGTTCCTCGGCACGCTCGATCACTGAGCGATTGCACCAGGCCATGTCCAGCGAGCCTACGCGCGACGATGAAAGCCGCGCACGGCTGCGCAAGCGCATCTGGATCAGCGTGCAGGTCACGCTGACGCTGGGCGTATTCGCACTGCTGATCGCGAAGACCGACATCGCGAGCCTCGTGCACGCGTTCCACAAGGCACCGCTGTGGCGGATCCCGGCTGCGATCGCGACGCTGATCGTGCTGCTGTCCAGCGCATCGATCCGCTGGCGGCTCCTGCTCGGCGCCTACGGAGCCGCGGCCCCACCACCGCTGCGGCATCTGTTGCGGCTGCAGCTGATCGGCCTGTTCTACAACATGCTGCCCGGCGCGGTCGGCGGCGACGTGGTGAGAGGCCTCGTCACGCGCAACGCCTTCGGCGAGCGTGGCCTGGGCGCGGGCCTCGCGGTGGTGCTGATCGAGCGCATCTTCGGCCTTTTGGGCCTGGTGATGCTGGTCACCACGGTGCTCGGACTGCACCCCATCGCCAACCTGCAGCTGCCACGGGTGGCGCTCGCGCTCGGCGTGCTTGCCGGCGTGGGCGCGCTGGTCGCAGTCGCGGCTGCACGGCGCCTGTCCGAAGTCATGCCGCGCAAGCTCGGCATGCTCGCCGCCAGTCTGCCCGAGCTCGCCAGCTTCCCGCTGCTGGCGGCGGCGCTCGCCATGTCGGTGGTGAACCAAACCCTGGTCGGCGTGATCGGCCATCTGCTGATCTCACCACTGGCCCCGAACGTCGAGCTGCTCGACTCGCTCGTGCTCTCGCCGCTGTCGTTCGCCACGATCTTCGTGCCCATCACCGTGGCCGGTGCCGGCGCGCGCGACGGTGCCATGGTCTGGCTCTACGGGCTGCTCGGTGTGCCGCGCGAGAGCGCGCTGCTGGCGTCGTTGCAGATCCTCTTTTGCTATGTGCTGGTCGCCTCGTTCGGAGGCCTGCTCGGTGTGCTCAGCCCGCTCGACGCAGGCCTCGCGCACTCCGACGCCAAAGCCGCTTGACCCATGCCGCGGCCGCGCGGCACGCTTCAAGCTCGGTCCGTCGTGAAGAAACCCAAGACCAAAGCCGCCGCCAAACGCACCGCGCGCAAAGCGCCCCGCGTCGCCAAGATGCCGAGCGCGAAGACCTCACGCGCGAAGACGCCACGCGCAAAGCCGAAGCTCGCCAAGCGGCCTGCGGCCACGTCTGCAACCCAAGTGCGGCTCGACACGCGTACAGCGACCGCGATCGCCCTGGCGCTCGAAGCCGAAGCCGCGACAGCCGCCCGCAACGCCGAGCTCATACAGCCGCCCTCCGCATGGTCCCTCAGTGGTCGAGTCCGCAGCCGCACCCGCTGAAAAGCCAGAGCGCTTCAGCTCGCCGCGAGCCGCACCAGCAACGCGCCGTGCATCACCGTGTCGCCCACCGCGACGGCCACTTCCGACACAACGCCATCGGCCGGCGCCGCCAGGCTGTTCTCCATCTTCATCGCATCGAGCACCACGAGCGCCTGACCGCGCGCCACGCGCTGCCCGGGCGACGTGGCCACGTGCAACACGCGTCCTGCCATCGGGGCTCGTAGCTCGCTGCTGGACGCTCGTGCCACCGGCGCAGCCGCGCGCGCGGCAGGCGCAACGACCGGCGTGCTCTTCGCTGCGCGCGCCACCGGCTCTGCGGCGGCCGCCACGCGCACGACCTCGTGTGTCTGTCCATTCACGCTCACGCGCGCCGAGCCCGAGCCCGCGTCGTAGCTCACGACGTCGACGTCGAAGCTCTGGCCGTCGATCACGAAACGATGCTTGCCCAACGTCGTGCTCCCTCGCTCGAGTCTGCCGGCGACGATGCTCCATGGTCATTTCGACTGCAAGGGGCAAGCACTGCCCGCCGCGAGGAACACCCTTTTCCTGCGCGCACCAATCGAGCTAGCCTGCCCGCCATGAGCGTTCCGAAGTCCTCCACCAGCGGTAGCGGCAGTCCCGCCCACAAGCCCGGCGCTGACCCCGCGGCCATCCTCGACGCCAAGAACCGCAGCGCCCTCGTCGGCGGCGGCGAGGAGCGCATCCGCAAGCATCACGAAGCCGGCAAGCTCACCGCGCGCGAGCGCATCGATGCCTTCTTCGACACCGGCAGCTTCATCGAGCTCGATCGCTTCGTCACGCACCGCTGCACCGACTTCGACATGCAGAAGCAGAAGTACCTCGGCGACGGCGTGGTCACTGGCTACGGCAAAGTGAACGGCCGGCAGGTCTTCGTGTTCGCCCAGGACTTCACCGTGCTCGGTGGCTCGCTCGGCAACGCCTGCGCCGCGAAGATCTGCAAGGTGATGGAGATGGCGCTCAAGGTCGGCGCGCCCATCATCGGCATGAACGACTCCGGCGGCGCACGCATCCAGGAGGGCGTGTTCTCGCTCGGTGGTTACGCAGACATCTTCCTGCGCAACACCCTGGCGTCGGGCGTCGTGCCGCAGATCAGCGCCATCATGGGCCCGTGCGCGGGCGGCGCAGTCTACAGCCCGGCCATCACCGACTTCACGTTCATGGTCGAAGACTCGGCCTACATGTTCATCACCGGCCCCGACGTGATCAAGACGGTCACGCATGAGCAAGTCACCAAGGAAGACCTCGGCGGCGCGCAGACGCACACCACCGTGAGCGGGGTCGCGCACTTCGCGAGCGCCGATGATCGCGCGTGCCTGGGCACAATCCGCGAGCTGCTCTCGTACCTGCCGTCGAACAACCAGGAAGAGGCGCCCGCGCAGCCGAACCACGATCCGGTCGACCGCGAGATCCCCGAGCTGGATCACATCGTGCCGACCGACCCGCGCAAGCCCTACGACATCCACGAGCTGATCCACAGGACCGTCGACGACGGGCGCTTCCTGGAAGTGCACGCGGGCTGGGCCGGCAACATCGTGGTCGGCTTCGCTCGCTACGGCGGGCGCAGCGTGGGCATCGTCGCGAATCAACCCGCCGTGCTCGCCGGCTGCCTCGACATCAAGGCGTCCATCAAGGCCGCGCGTTTCGTGCGCTTCTGCGACGCGTTCAACATCCCGCTGGTCACGCTCGTCGACGTGCCGGGCTTCCTGCCGGGCACCGATCAGGAATACGGCGGCATCATCACGCACGGTGCCAAGCTGATCTACGCATACGCGGAAGCCACCGTGCCCAAGATCACGCTGATCACGCGCAAGGCCTACGGCGGCGCGTACATCGTGATGAGCAGCAAGCACCTGCGCAGCGACATCAACATGGCCTATCCCACAGCCGAGATCGCCGTCATGGGTCCCGAGGGCGCGGTCAACATCGTGTACCGCAAGGAGATCGAGGCCGCGAGCGATCAACTCGCCGCAAAACAAGCGTTCGTGGACGAGTACCGCAGCAAGTTCGCCAACCCCTACCAGGCCGCCGAGCTCGGTTTCGTGGACGCCGTGATCCACCCGCGGCAAACGCGCGCACGCATCATCTCCGCGCTCGATCTGCTCAAGACCAAGCGCGATCAGAACCCGCCGCGCAAACACGGCAGCATCCCGCTCTGAGCGCGCACGCGTACGACGCCATCGCCTGGCACGACCGGCAAGCGACCGGGTGCCGACCGCGTGGCTCAGGGCGCACGCACGGGCGCGTCGCACGTCGCAGCTGGCATCGAGCTCGGCTTCGTCGCGGCGCACGCATACCAGCCCTGCAAGTACTGCGACGTCTGCGTCAGCGCAGCCGAGAGCGGATTTTCCATGGTGCTCGGGGGACTGAGCGCAGTCCACGGCGGCTGCGGCGGGTGCACGTAGCGCGCAGTGCCCGACGCGTGAATCAGCGTGTCATGCGCGCCCGGCGCGTACGGAAAGAGCACGCGCGTCAGCGCCGCATTGTCGACCGTGAAGTTGCCCCGCACGCCTTGCCCCGAGCTCAAGCCCCGCGATGTCAGATCTGTCACGTAGCCTGGGTCTCCGCCTGCCAACGTCGCGCCCAGGGCCGAAGCCAGCGCTTCCGTGGCGGGATTGGGGACGCTCTCATCGTCCTGCGCCATCAGCAGCAGCACGTTCACCGGCTGCCGCCCGAGCACGGCCGCGTGCGCGAGCGGTTCCGCGCGATCGAGCAGCGTCTGCACGATCGCAAGCTCGGGCCAGAAGCTCGGCGCATCATGCACATAGTCGATGTCTTTGGGGTCACGCCCGAGGAGCTTGGAGAGCGCCGCGAACAACGTCTGGTTCTCGGGGCTCTGCCAGAAGATCTCGCCGAGCCCGCCGCCGGCGAACGCCAGCGTCAAGGTCGCGAGGCCCGGTTCCACGGTCGCGGTCATGGCGCCCATCTGCGCGCCGATGTCGACGGCCACGAGGCCAAAGCGCGCAGCGTCCAGCCGCAGGCCCTTGAGCACCGGGTCGGCGGCCGCGAGCACACGGCCGTCGCCTTCCTCAAGGAAGCGAACGACCGTCATCAAGTCCACCGCGCCCTGCCGCAGGGCATCGCGCGCGTAGAACGGATGCAGCGGCAGCAGATCTCCGTTCTTTTCCGTGACGCCCCAGAAGTCGTCGGTTGCGTCACCGAATCCGTCGGCGTTTGGCTTGTCGGTGAAGCGATTGCGAAGATCGGGGCCGTTCGCGCGCAGCCCGTGGAAGGGCGCATCGATCGCGATCACCGCGAAGCCCAGCGCCGCAAGCTTGTTCGCGAGGAGCACGGCGTCGCTGCGCTCCCGTCCCAGCGCGTGCTGGTAGATGACGACCGGCGTCGGCACATCCGCGGAAGAGTTGCCGGGCTTCGGCAAAAAGAGCGTGAACGGCACGTCCTCGGTGCGCTTCACGCGCAGCGTGCCGGTGTCGTCGCGTTCGAACGCACCGTGCGTCTTCGCGGTGGCCGAGAGCAGGTTGAGCGACGGCAGCGTTCCCTGGATTGCGGCAAGCAGCTGGTCGTGCAGCGCACCCCCGGGCTCGTCGAGTCCCAGCGTCGTGGTCGCAGGTTGTCCGAACGCGACGTCGAGCTCCGCGCCAGTCAGCACGTCCGTCAGCGTCGCCGCCGGCGGCGCACCTGCACGGACCAGCGCACGTGCATCGTTCAAGTCGCGATCAACGCGCTGCACGGTGAACACGGCAAGCGCAGCGATGCTCTCGCGCGCGAGTCCTGTCTTGACGAGCGTCTCCAGCACGGGCGTGTATTCGGCGCGCGCTTGCTGCAAGAACGGGTCTTCGAGCACGCCGCTCGGATCTCGCACGAGCGCAAAGGCCGGAGCGGCATCGACGGGTGTGCCGTCAGCCGCCTTGAGACTGCGCGTGATCACCGCCGCATAACGCCGACCCGGCGAAAGGGGATGACCAAGCGCCGGCCGCAGCGCAAGCGTGTGCTGCGTGGCGTTCCAGTGCATCGTGGCGGCGACACGCTGAAACGCCTCGGGCGAACCGGTGTCTGCATCCAGTAGAAAGACGCTGGCGTCGCTGGCCGTGGACGCCGCCTCGTCGAGCGGCAGCGTCGCCGGATCGATCGACCCCTCGAACTGGAAGTAGACCGGCGACAGCGCGCCGAAGCCGTCGAGATCAGCGAGTGCGTGGCGCAGTGCGGCCGCGTAGTCGGACTGGATCGCCCCGGGGAGCGTCGCGAGCGCCACGTGACCGGCGGCATCCAGGTAGAGATCGTCGGGCCACGGAACGACCCCGAAGGCCATCGGGTCGGCGGCCGGCGCGAAGCGCGCATGCACGCCGACCGGCCCCGCATCCTGGTTCGATGAGGAGCCCGCGGTGCTGTGATGATCGGCCGGGCCACGCTTGCCGCTCGTGCAACCGCTCGCGGCCGCGAGCGCGAGCAACGCGGCCAGCCGTACGCTCGCACGCCGCCGCGCACTGGAACGAGCCGTTCCCACTTCGTCGGCTGGCGGAGGCCACAAGCTCGCCAATCGAACCTCCTCGATCCTCAGCGACGGCCGCAGCTTCGCACGCGATCGCCACCCCCGCAATACGGAGAGCAGACCCGTCACCCCCGCCGGATCACCAATGATTTTGAGGTGCAAGCACAGCCGTGGAAGAGTTCAGCGAACGCCGCTGGAAGCGTCTGACGCGCCAGCGCGCCCGTGCGGCGAGCGCAGGCGCACGCTACATCGTACGAAGCGTGCACAGCATTCTTCGCACGTTGCACGCGCACCCACATTCACCCCTTGAACTGCTTGCACTTCACGAAATGGTGAGCGAAACTGAATTCACTCTGACGTTGCGTCAGTATCCGCGCTCTAGCCGGTGCATGGCGAGTCAATGCCAACAGGTAGGGCCCACGGTGAGCGTGCAGCAGGTGAACCAAGCGCCGTAGGTGCAAGAGAAACGAAGGCGGGCGCCAGCGAGTCAGCCGCTCGCCTGCCACCCGGCCTGCTGTGCCGAACGTCACGACCAGCCGCTGCCACGACCGGGCGACAGCCCCTCGTGCAGGAACATGGTTGATATGCATAAAGCTCACGCGCATACGGAATCGAGAAATCGGAGATCCGAAATGCAACGAATGACTTGGGATCAGATCTGCCATGACAACGACCTACGTGGTCGCTGGATCGCCATGGATGAGTGCCAGTACGACGAAGCGACAGGTCGTGCGACCGAAGGCCTGGTGGTCGACTCCGACGACGATCTGGCCGAGCTCTGCGCACGCATCCGCGAATCGTCCCGCACCAACTGCTCGATCCTGTTCGCCGGCGACGAAGCCACGGGCTACCGCTCGTCGCACCCACGCGCTGCCGTCAACTGAAACGGGCGCCGACTCGTACGCATCACGCGCGTCGCACGGGCGCACGCTTCAAGCTGTTTCGAGACTATTTCGGCAACCTACGTGGCGAGCGCCGCGAGGATCTCTTGCGCGATCTCGCGGGCGCGCGCGATCTGTTCCGGCGCGAGCGAGATCGCGCCAACCACTGCGTGGCCACCGCCACCGTAGCGAGCACAGATCTCCGCGATGTTGTGCGTGCGTGGCAGCGGTGCCCACGGATTGGAGCCCACGGAGACCTTTGCGCGTGACTTGCTTGCGGTGACCGCCACGCAGTAGCACGACTGCGGAAAGAGCCAGTACGGGATGAACTTGTTGTAGCGGTCGTCGCCGGAGCCGACGAGGTCGAAGAGCACGACACCCTGCTGCACCGTCGCGCGCGCCGCGATCACCGCGCATTGACGCTGATGTTGCTCGTGCAGCGGCGCGAACAGGCGCTGCACCTGGGCCGTGGTGGCGAGCTCGGAGAGTGACGCGCCACTGGCGAGTGCCGCGATGCGCGGTGCGAGAAAGGCGTCGTCGCCGTAGGCCTCGATCACCGTCATCAGCTGCAGCGCTGGCTCGCGCAGCTCGACCGCCACCGCCGGGCTCGAGAAACGGGCCGCGTCGATCACGTCGGCCCAGCGCACGAGCTCCTCGAGCTCGGGCAGCGTGCACCCGAAGCGCGTGCTCGCAGTGTCGGCGATCAGCTTGCAGCAGGAGCCGTAGCTGGGGTCGAAGAACTTGCGACCGCTGTGATCCCCGGCCAGGTGCTCGCGCTCGAGATCGCCGACCACGCCGCTGTGGTGGTGATCGAACCACCAGCCCAGCTTGGGCGAGGTCGTGTAACGAAAGTCGACGACGGCGTTCAGCTGCCCGCAGAGCACGGTCTCGGGCACGTGCGAGCCACCCGGTTGATGATCGAGCCCGCGGTAGCTGAAGCGGAGGTCGGTGCCCTCGACGTGCCGGAGCAAGCGCGTCAGCACCGCAGCGGAGGCCATGCCGTCGAAGCAGTGGCCGTGGTAGCCGATGACGACCTGGCTGGTCACCGGAGTCACCGGACTCACCGGAGTCATCGCGGCCTCGGGTCGCGCGACGTGCTCGCGGCGGCCGGCGGCGAGTGCAGCTCCGACGATGGCGATGAGCGCTGCTCGCGCGGGCGCAAGGCGATCGCAGTCAAGTTCAACACGAAGCGTTCCTCCGAGAAGTAGTCCGGTCGCTCGATGCGCAGGCGGCGCTCGAGATGCGCGGCGAGCTTCGCGAACAGCGAGTAGCGCACGGGCAGCGGCAAGCTGTCGCGACGCATCGCCAGACCGATCATGGCGTCGCGCTCGGGCGGCGTGATGAGCGTGGCCGCATGCGCAACGCTCGGATCATTTTCGAACGAGTTGTAGCGGTCTACCGGAGCCATCACCGCGGACGGGCGGGGCGAACGACGACGACGCACCACGACTGTGCCCGCCGCGATGTCGCCCAGCCGGCGACCGCGTCGATCGAGCAGCGCCGTGACGCCGCCCGTCAGGTACGTGCCGGGCAGGATGTCGACGATGCGCACGAGGTTACGTATCGCCGCCTGCACGAACGTGATGGGCGTGCCGCTGTCCTGCAGCACACGCAGCCCCACCACACGTTTGCCCAGGGTCTGGCCGTGCCACTTCCACTCGAGCACCGCGCCGTAGCCCCACTGGATCAGGAACGCGAGCACGAAGTACATGGCGGCTGCGAGCCCGGAAAAGACCACCCCGGCGGTGCCCGCAACGAGCATCGCGGCCGCGTACAGGCCCGCCATCGCGCCCAGATCGATGATCCAGGACAGCGCACGCGACGCGAGGCCGGCCAGCTCGAACTCGAACACCACGTTCTCGGGCGTGCGGATCAGGTGCAGGTCGGCCGCGCTCACCAGAGAACTATAGCGTGCTTGCCGGCGTTACGGCACGCCGCGGGTGGCCGCCCGGGGTTCCCTGGTATGCTTGCCGACGTGCGCGGCTTCGACGTCAACCGCTTCGTGCAAGAGCGCGGACCCAGCTGGACTCGGCTGGAAAGTGTGCTCGTGCAGGTCGAGAACAACGGCCTCGGGTCGCTCGACATCGCTGGCGCGCGCGAGCTCGGCAAGCTGTATCGCGCCGTGTCGAGCGACCTGATCCGTGCGCGCACGGAGCTCGTCAACGCCACGGTCGTGGACTACCTCAACGACATCGTCGCTCGCTGCTACGCGCAGCTGCATGCCTCGTCGTCCGCGCGCGACCACCGCGTGCGCGACTTCTTCATCGTGCGCTTCCCGCGACTGTTCCGGCACGAATGGCGCGCGATTGCGCTGGCCGCTGCCGTGATGCTGTCCGGCGGCGTGGTCGGCGCGAGCTTCGTGGCGGTCGATCCACAGTCGCAGGGCGCGCTCATCCCCGACGACCATCAGGAGCACACGCCGCAGGAGCGCGTGCACAGCGAACAAAGCGGCGACAAGAAGCCGAACGGCGATGCCTCGGTCGCGTTCTCGGGCTGGCTCTTCACGCACAACATCGAGGTCTCGTTCCTGGTGTTCGCGCTGGGCATCACCTTCGGCGTGGGCACGCTCGCACTGCTGTTCTACAACGGCGTGCCGCTCGGCGCGCTCGCGATGCAGTACCACGGCGCGCATCTCGATCTGTTCTTCTGGGCGTGGATCCTCCCGCACGGAGTCGCCGAGCTGACCGAGGTGTGCATCGCCGGCGGCGCAGGGCTGATCGTGGCGCGCGGACTGTGGCTACCCGATCGACGCTCTCGCCGTGATGCGCTGGTGCGCGAGGCCAAGACCGCGGCCTGCCTCGTGCTCGGTGGCATGCCGATCCTGGTGCTGGCCGGTGTGATCGAAGGCACGATCAGCCAGCTGCACGAGCCGTTCATGCCTTACGCGGCGAAGCTGCTCTTTGCGCTGCTCGTCGCCGCGGGCGTGTATACATTCCTGCTCAGCGCGGGCCGCTCGGGAGAAGCGGCCGACGACGGCGTCGATGCCACACTAGAAGCCGGAGAACCGACCTGAACTGAAGAGCGGCGCACCGGCCCGGCACAGTGCCATCGCCGAGCTGCGCGCTCGGTCAGAACAAGTCGTCGTCCGACTTTTCTTCGTGGCCCGAGCTGCCACTCTCGTCGTCGCCCGACGATTTCTCGCCACCGCTGCTGCGCTTCTCGCTCGCCAAGTGCGGTTCCTTGTTCTTCTGCTTGTAGGCGTTCCACGGCCCGCCGCCGCTAGCGGCATCGCCCAGGCCCCACTCGCCGGTCAGCACGTGGTCGCCGTTGCCCTTGTCGATCTTGTAGCGAAAGTAGCCGTGGCCGCGCGCCTCGGTGGGACGATTGCCGATCATGGCTTTGCTCTCGGTCCACTCGAAGCGCAGCACGTCCCCTTCCGCCTCGCCCTGGATCTTGCCGGCGCGCATCTCCTGCTTGTAGTCGCCCACGACGGCGCTGCCGTTCTGGATCAGGTTCATGTCGCCGTACTGTGGCGAGTGGTAGACACCGGTGAACGTGCCGCCCTCGGGCATGGGCCCGGCGCTGAGGTGAACACCGCTGCCGCCGCAAGCGCCGAGCGCCAGCGCTGCGATGCATGCGGCGGTGAAAGTGGCGGTGAAAGAAGCGACGACCAACGGCGAGAAGCGGGATTGTGGCTGGCTGCGCATCGGAATCTCCTTGTCGGGCGGTACCATAAACGAGCCGAAATGAGCCGGCAATCATCCACGGCGTGGGAGGGAGCCCGCAGCGCAGGCCAGGCGCTCACCCCGAGTCAGGCAAGTCCGCAGCGTAATACAGCGCGGGCTCGCGCCGGGCGAGGTAAAGCCCCTGCGCCGCGCTCTTTGGCAGCCACGGCAAGAGCGCGAGCAGCCCTTCGACGGCCTGCGCGGCGGAGCGCTCGGGGGGCGGTGGCTCGCCCTGCTCTGCGACGTGGACGCGCGGCAGGAGCTTGGCGCGCTGCTCGGGGCTGAGCTCGGGGAGCAGCGCACGCGCCTCGTCGAGCGCGCGATCGAAGCCGCCGAGCACGTCGACCAAACCGTTTTGCTGAGCGTCGCGCCCCGACCACACGCGACCGCGCGCCAGCGTGTCGATCTCGTCCAAGCTACGGCCCCGGCCCTCGGCCACGACCTGCAGGAAGCGCTGGTAGAGCTCTTGCGCGTGCGATTGCAGCATCTGCGCCTCGTCGTCGGTCATCGGGCGGACCGGCGAAAACATGTCGGCGTGCGCTGTGGTCTGCACCGCCTCGGCCTTGACGCCCACGCGTTGCAGAAGCCCGCTGACCACGACCTTCATCGAGATCACGCCGATCGAGCCGGTCACGCTCACGGGCTGAGCGACGATGCGACGGGCTGGAGCGGCAACGTAGTAGCCACCACTGGCCGCCACGTCGCCGAAGTAGGCCACCAGTGGCTTCTTGCGAGCCAGGCGTTGCACCTCGCGATGGATCAGCTCGCTCGCCAGGGCCGAGCCGCCCGGCGAGTTCACGTACAGCACCACGGCCCGTGCAGCGCTGTCGCTCGCCGCCGCGCGCAACGCACCCACCACGCGACGCAGCGTTGCGCCACCCTGCATGAGCCCTGTCGCGTCGACCGCGATCGCGCCGCGCACGGGGATCACCGCGATGTACGGCTGCGGGCGAATCGGCCGCCATAGCTTGGCATGGTGATAGCGCAGGTAGCGCTGCGCAGGCGTGAACGCCCGCCCTTTGCCGGGCGCGATGGCCAAGAGCTCGGGCAGCTCGTCCTCGTAGGCGATGGCATCGATGACGCCGAGCTCCCTGGCGCGCTGCGCGCTGAGCAGGCCGGACGCGAGCGCCTGCTTGGCGCGCTCCGGCGTGATGCCCGCACGTGCGCACAGCGCTTCTTGCAGCTCGGCGTGCAGGCTGCCCAGCAGCGCTTCCGTCTGCCTGCGCGCAGGCTCGCTCATGCTCTCGCGGGCGGCGGGCTCTGCGGCGCTCTTGTATTCGCCACAAGCCTGCACCTGCACCTCGATGCCCAGTCGATCGAGCGCATGCTTCACATACAATGGCCGCGACGCGAGCCCCAGCGGCGAAAAGGCGGTGAGCGGCCCCGCCACGATCCGATCGCCCGCAAGCGCGACGTACAGCTCGCGATTGCCGCCGCCCTCGGGCACGTAGCAGACCACCTGCTTGCCGGCGGCGCGCAGCGCGAGCAGCATTTGGCGCAAGCTAGCGCACGCAGCCCACCCGGCCTCGAGAGGAGGCACCTGCACGAGTAGACCTGTGACCTGCGGGTCGCGAGCGATCGCGTCGCACAGTTCGCGAAGCTCTTGCAGCGAAGTCGCGCGCAGCGTTCGCGCTGCGGGCACGAGCCTTCGCCACAGCGGATCGGTGACGCGCAGCTCGATCAGCCGCGAGTGCAGGTGCAGCTCGACCCAAGCGCGCTTGGGTCGCGACAAGCGCCTGGCCAAAAGCCACAGCGGCAAGAGCGCCACGCGCAACAGATTCCCAATCGCCCGGCCGAGCGCTCTCACGCCGGGACCATACCCGAAAGCGCGCGGACGGGGGGCACGAAGATAGCGCTGATGTAGCGCCAGGTATGCGGTTGCGCCCAGCAATCGTGTGGCACACGCACGTCGCAATTGTCCGGCCGGTAACGCTTCGATATGATGGCAACAATCCGATGGTTGTTCGGTGGGACGCACAGGCGCCACCGGGGTACCGAGGTTCTTGCTGCGGAAGATACCGTCTGATACCAACACAGCCCGGCAGTGACGGCACGTCAGCCGTCACGCGGAGGAGTGAATGGCCGAACCGCAAATGGTGATGTTCGCAGAGGAGTTCCACCAGATCCAAGCGATCGTGGACGCTCTGATCAAGTCATCGAATGCCTCGGTGGTGTTCATCATCGACAAGAACGGCCAGCTCATCGCCGCTTCCGGTGACTCCGAACAGATCGACACGACCTCGCTGGCCTCACTCACCGCGGGCAACATCGCCGCGACCGGGGGAATGGCCAAGCTCTTGCGCGAGCGCGAGTTCACCACGCAGTTCCACGAGGGTGAGAACGCGAACATCCACATCCAGCTGGTCGACAACCGGGTGATCCTGGTCGTGATCTTCGACAAGAAGACCAGCCTGGGCTTGGTGCGGCTGCGGGTGAAGAAGTCCAGCGAACAGCTGGGCGAGATCTTCAAGGCGCTGGCCGTCAAAGCTCAGGATTCGGGTCAAACACCCTTCGCCGAGATCACCGACGACGACATCGACAATCTTTTCAACGACTGACTAAACAACCGCGCGAAGCAGCCTTCGGCTCTTCGCGGCATCGGGCAGAGGCCGCATGTCTTTCATCAACTACCTCTCGCGCGAAATCAACTGCAAGCTCGTGTACTACGGGCCTGGCTTGTGCGGCAAAACGGCCAACCTCCAATACATCTACAACAAGACCAACCCCGGCGCGCGCGGCAAGATGATCTCGCTCGCCACCGAGACCGAACGCACGCTCTTCTTCGATTTCTTGCCCCTAGCGCTGGGTGAAATCCGCGGCTTCAAGACACGCTTCCATCTCTACACGGTGCCCGGTCAGGTCTTTTACGACGCCAGCCGCAAGCTCATCCTGAAGGGTGTGGACGGCGTGGTGTTCGTCGCCGACTCGCAGATCGCGCGCATGGAAGCCAACCTGGAGTCGCTGGAGAACCTGCGCACCAACCTCGCCGAACAGGGCTACTCGCTCGACAGCCTTCCGTTCGTCATCCAGTACAACAAGCGCGACATGCCGGGCGTGGCCCCGGTGGAAGAGCTGCGCCAGATGATGAATCCGAACAACGTACCCGACTTCGAGGCGGTTGCGCCCACCGGCGTGGGTGTGTTCGACACGCTGAAGGCGCTTGCGAAGCTCGTGCTCACCGAGCTCAACAAAGCCGGCGGCTGAGTCGGCTCAGAGCGGGCTGTGCGGACGCACGCGCGCGTCCATCGCCATGGCCTCGCGCAACGCGACGCGCAGCGCTTCGGCAGCCGTGCTCTGCGCAGCCTGTGCTTCGGAGAGCAGCAGCTCGGCCTGGATCTTCTCGCCGAGCTTGGCGTAGGCCAGCGCGCGCACCAACTTCAGCTCGAGGGCGCGCTCTGGGTCGTGGTTTTCGCGCTCGGCACGCGCGAGCATGGGCAGCGCTTCGCTCAGGTCTTGGCCCAGGCGCACCAGCGCTTGCGCGAGGTTGCGCTCGACGCCGGGCAGCGTGCCCGCCGTGGCGAGCAGCTTGCGGTACATCGGGACAGCCGCGAGATCGTCACCGAGCGCGAAGCTGGCGTGCGCATAGCCGAGCATCACGCGCAGCGGGACCGCGGCGCCGTACTCGTCGATGGCGTCCTTGTATGCGCCGCGCGCGGACGCCGTGCGACCGAGCTCGGCGAGCACCATGGCGCGGCGTTCGGCGCGCACCGCGGGCGGCGAAAACAGGCGCATCCCGGTGGCCGTGCGGTAGCGCATCCACAATGCCGCCGACTTGCCCGCTGCCAGCAAACGCACGGCATCGCGGTCGAAGCTGAGCATGGAGCTGGCCGCCCACTGCGGAGCCAGCACGTACAAGAGCAGCATGGGCGCAGCACAGGTTAGAACCACGGCAAAGGGCTGGTGGCCTGCGTAGTAGAGGGCGAAGCACAGCAGCACGGTGGCGGGCAGCAGCAGCTCTCGGGTCGCGCCGAGCGTCAGGCCGGGCTTGCTGGGGGGAGCTTCCACTGCCCTGGCATCGTACGTTCGGGTCGGGGCAGCGGCAACCGCGGTTGAGCTGGCCGCGGGGCTTCGACTATGTTCAGCACGGTGAGCACCAAACTGCGCTGCCTGGCATGGTCACTGGTCTGGCTCGCCTGCGCCTGCGCGGGCCAGAGCGAGCACGCGAACACCTCCGACTTCGCGGTCAACGGCACGGTCAGCGACGACGCAAGCGGCGACGCTGTCCACGGGGCCCGTGTCAGCTTCGTGGCCGATACTCTCGAGCAAACCAGCGCGCTCACCGACGATCACGGGCACTACGCGATGGTCGTGCAGGTCAGCGCCGGGGTGCGCTTCGGCACGCTCCACGCTTCGGCCACCGGCTATCAGGATTCCGCGCAGAACACGGTCTACTTCGACGGCACCGCGCGCACCGTGGACCTGGCGCTACGCGCCACGGGGAAGTGATGGCGAACCGAGGCGCTTCGATATCCAACGCAACTGCGCGTCTGTGCCGCGCGGTGCTGATTGTCGCGTGGCTGGTGGCGCTGGCCGGCCGCGCAGCCGCGCAGCCGAGCGAACGAGCAGCGTCGCTGCCGCCGGAAGGGCCAGCGATCCGGGGCATCACCGTGGGTCCGATCGAATCCTCGCAGCAGCCGGGCCGCGGGTACGGCACGGCGTACAGCGAGGCGCTGCTCGACGAATTGGTGCGGCTCGGCGCCAATGCCATCTCGATCACACCGTTCGGCCGGCTCTGGAGTCTGACCAGCACCGAGATCCTGATGGACTTCGAGGCGCCGTACGCGGACAACCGACGCGCAGTGATGCGCATGATCGCGCAGGCCAAGGCGCGTGGGCTCACCGTGCTCTTGATCCCGCATCTGTGGGTGGAGACGCCGGGCTGGCGCGGCGAGATCGATCCCGGCTCGGACGAGGGCTGGCGTCGCTATCAGGCTTCGTACCGTAGCTTCGTGCTGAGCTGGGCGCGCGATGCGCAGAGGGCCGGCGCCGATGCGTTCTCGATCGGTGTCGAGTGCAAGTCGTGGTCCGGGCGTTTCGGCGGCTACTGGACGCAACTGATCGCCGACGTGCGACAGGTCTTCCACGGCAAGCTCACCTACTCGGCCAACTGGGACGAAGCCGAGAACGTGCTGTTCTGGGATCAGCTCGACTTCGTGGGCGTCAACGCCTTCTACCCGTTGGCCGAGCACGACGACGCCGACTATGCGAGCTACGCGCGAGGTGCGGCCGACGCCGTCGCCCGCGTGGGGCAACTCGGCGCCGAGCTGCACAAGCCGGTGCTGTTCGTGGAGATCGGCTACACCACGCGGCGCAATGCGGCCGTGCAACCCTGGCTGTGGCCCGACGAGATGCACGGCGTCGTCGTCGACGAATGGGAGCAGGCGCGCGCGCTTTCGGCGCTGATTGGCGCGGCCGTGTCCAAGCCGTGGCTCGCCGGCTTCTACGTCTGGCGCTACTACGCGAACCTCGACGACGTCTCGCAAGAAGCGATCTGGGGCTTCTCACCGCACGGCAAGCTCGCGGAGCGCCTGCTGTCGAACATGTTCGCCACGCCCTTCGCGGCCGACCCCGAGCGGGCGCCCTGGGATCGGTCAAGCACCGTAGCACCGCGAACCGGGCCGAGTGGCCGGCTCACGGCGCCCTGAACCGGGCCTGCCGGAGCTTCGCGCTTGCCGGTTTTTTGGCCAGCGCTGCGAAGCCTGTTAACTCTGTCGCATGGCGAACCCTGCCCCGGGGCGCAAAGGCAACGTCGTACGACCGTCGGTGTTCCGCGCCAAGCACCGCGACGAGGCGCCGAAGCCCATCCTCGTGCTGGAAGAAGTCTACAAGTACTTCCGGCGCGACGTTCCGACCCTGCGCAACGTGAACCTCACGGTCGAGCGCGGGGAATTCGTGTTCGTGACCGGCCCGAGCGGGTCCGGCAAGAGCACGCTACTACAGTTGGTTTACCGCCAGCATACGGTCGACAGTGGGCGGATTCTGTTCAGCGGTCGCGACATCTCGCGCCTGACCGACACTTCGATCCCGTTCCTGCGCCGCAACCTCGGCATCGTGTTTCAAGACTTCAAAGTCGTCCCGCACTGGACGGTCTACGAGAACGTCGCTGTATCGCTCGAGATCCTGGGGACCACGCCGCGGCTTGCGCGCTCGCGCGTGGCCGAGGCGCTGGAGCGCGTGGGCCTCGCAGGCCGCGGCAACGAGCGCACCGAGACGTTGTCCGGCGGCGAGCAACAGCGTGTGGCCATCGCCCGCGCGATCGTGACCGAGCCGGCCCTGCTGCTGGCCGACGAGCCCACCGGCAACCTCGATCCGCAGCTCGCCATCGACATTCTCACGCTCTTCGAAGAGATCCACGAGGCGGGCACCACGGTGCTCTTCGCCACGCACGACCATTCGCTCTTGGCGACCTCGCCGCACCGGCTGGTCGTGATCGACGAGGGTCGCTTGATCGAGGCGAGCCAGGGTCTGCGCGCCTGGTCGGCTCGCATGCAGGGATTGGGCGGCGCTTCGCACGCGTCCTAGGAAAGGGGAGCCGCATGGAGATCTGGTCTGCGCTTGCTCGAGCGAAACGCGGTTTCCGAGACGACCTGCGACTGCACGTCGTGGCGATCGCAAGCCTGGTGGTCGCTTTTCTCTGCCTGGGGACGGCGCTGCTCAGCGTCGAGAACCTGTCCCGTATCGCCGACCGCTGGAGCCAGACCCAGCACATGACGGTGTACTTGCGCGACCAGGCCAAGGAAGCCGACGTGGCGCAGCTGCGCCTGGTGCTCGAAGGCCTCGGCGAGATCGCGAAGGTCGAGCACATCAGTGCCGCACGTGCACGCGAGCTCTTCGCCGAGCAGACGAACATGAACGCGACCGACCTCGCGCAGCTGCCGGGCGACGCCTTCCCTGCGTCGCTCGAGCTCGATCTGGCCGACGCGGTGCCCGCGGCACGCATCGACAAGATCGCCGAACGCGTGCAGCGCTTCGCGGGTGTGGAAGAGGTCGAGACGTATCGTTCGTTCTTCGGCCAGCTGCGCTCGTTGCTCGAGGCGGGTCGCTCCGGCGCCATGCTCTTGTCGCTGTTGGTGGTCGTGTGCGTGCTGGCCGTGATCGGCAACACGATCCGCCTGGCCGTCGCCAACCGTCGCCGTGAGATCGAAGTGCTCAAGCTCTGCGGAGCCACGGATTCGTTCGTGCGCGGGCCGTTCGTGCTCGAAGGCGTGATCCAGGCGGTCACCGCGTCGACACTCGCGATGCTGATCTTGTTCGTGGCCTATGTCGCGCTGCACGGGCACGTGGAGAGCACGCTCACGGCACTCACCGGCGTGCGTACGGCGTTCCTCAACCCGCTCACGGTGCTTGCCACCATCGCGGCCGCCGCATTCGTCGGCGCGCTCGGTAGCGCGCTGTCGCTGCGTCGCTACTTGCAGGTCTAGGCCATGCAGAGCCGCAGCCGCAGCATCGCCTTGTGGGCCGCCTGTGTGCTGGCGCTTGGCGCGCCGGTCGTGCGAGCCGAGCTCGGGCCGGGCGCGGGCATCGGTGCCGATGTCGAGATGGCGCATGCGCTCGACGAGATCGAGGCGCAGAGCGCGCGGCAGACGCATCTGGCAGGCGAGCTGTCGCAGCTCGATGAGCAGAAGACGCTGGCTGGCAAGGCGCTACGCATGCGCGTGCGTGCCCTGTATCGCGTCACGCGTGCCGGCATGGCCCCGGTCGCGGGCGGCTTCGACGCGGTGCGCAAGCACGTGGCGCGCGTGCACCGCCTGAGCACGCTGATCCGCAACGATGCCACGCAGCTCAAGGTGCTCGGCGTTCGCGGCGCAACGCTACGCGCGGAGTCGACGCTGGGTGCCGCGTCGCTCACGCGCGCCCGCGAGCAACTCGCGCAGCTGCAACAACACAAGGCCAGCGCGCCCGGCAACCCCGGCGACGGCTTTGCGCCGATGCTGGCCGACGGCAGCGCTCACCCCAGCAGCGCAGGCGCCTTCTACGGGCTGCGCCTCGCGGACGACGCACCCGCCACCGATGGTTTCGAAGCGCTGCGCGGCAAGCTCGCGGCGCCCGTGTCCGGCGAGCTGCGCGTGGTGGACGCCCGTCGCGAGGAAAGCGACGGCCCCGGTCTCGAGTTCCAGGCACCCGCGGGCACCACCGTCCGTGCAGCGGCCGCCGGTCGCGTCGCGTTCTGCGATCGCTACGGCAGCTACGGCCGCCTGGTCATCCTCGACCACAGCAACGGCTACTACACCGCGTACGGCGGCCTCGGCGTGATCGAGGTGCGCGTGGGCGACGATCTCTCGGCGCAGGCACGCATCGGCACCATCGGTAACGACGCCGCACGCAGCGCGCTCTTCTTCGAGGTTCGCAAGGGCACGCGCACCCTGCCCCCGCGCACTTGGCTCGGACTCTGATCACTTGCCCGTGACGGTCACGTCGAGCAAGTACGGGCCCTGGTTGCCGGACTTGAAGCCGTCGACGACGTAGTAGTAAGTGCCCGGGTCGAGCATCTCGTCCAGCTGCGCCTGTCGATTGCCAGCCGAATCGTCGTCGCAGGCGCCCGGTGGAAGGTCAGTGCACGCTGCGCTGCCCGTGCGTGCGTCGCTGTAGCGGTAGAGCACGCTGTCGAAGCCCGAGTCGATGCGCGCCACGACGTGCTGCGCTTGCGTGAGCTGCAGACCAAACACGGCGTCGCCCGAGGTGCTGCCGCCTCCGCAGCTGCCGTGGTAGCTGTCGGCCATGTGCAGAGTGCTGCCGACGAAGAGCCCGCCGGTGGCCGGGATCTTCCAGCCCTTGGCGCAGCTCGTGTTGCCGGAGACCGCAACCGGATGGCTCGCAGGCAGCGCATCCACCTTCAGGTCCGCCGACTGCGCAGCCGGCGCCTCGACCACGACGAAGTAGGTCCCGGCCGCCACGTCGCGAACACGCGTCTGTGCCGGTCGGCCGAGCCGACAGCTCAGCTCGGAGCTGGGCACGCCACAGGTCTTTTGCAGGGCGACGACGGCGGTGGCAGCGGATGCGTCCAGCTGGATGTCGAGATCACTTGGCTTGTCGAGTGTCAGTTGGAACACAGCGTCCTTGGTCATCAGCTGACAGCTGGTGTCGACCGAATCGCGCAGATCGGCCAGGTTCACGGACACCGCCTTGCCCGCCGTGAGCGGCAGGGGCTGCGCGCAGTCGTCGCCGGGTGGCGGCGCGGTGGGCGGCAAGAATGCGACGTTCAGCGAGAATGAAACGGCACGTGACGCCGGCCCCTCGAGCCGCAGCACGTAGTGGCCCGCCGGAAGCTGATGCAGCCGCGCCTGCGCCGGATCGCCCGACTCGCAGCGCTGCTCGCTCGCGCTCGTCGCGCAGCTCGAGACGACGCTCAAGGTGAGCCGCCCAGTCTCCTCGCTGAGCGCAGCGATCTCGACGTCCTGTGGCTTGCGCAGCGTGAACGAGTAGAAGAGGTCGGGCTGACCGCTGACCCCGCAGCTGCTGGCGGCGACATCGGTGACGCCCACGAAATCGCCGGTGAAAGTTCCGCCGGCGCTGACGTCGCGGGCCGCCGGGCACCGCGTGTTGGTAGGCGCGACCGTCGGCGCGCTGAAGCTCGCACGCAGGCTGAGAGTCTTGGCAGCAAACCCGGACGCGACGACGAAGTAGCGGCCCGCAGGCAAGGCCCGCCTGCGCAAGTCGGCTGGGAAGCCAACGCGGCAGTCCAGCTCCGCGCCACGATCGCCGCAGCTGCTCTGCAGCGCGAGCACCGCGTTTTCCTCGCTCCCGTCGCCGAGCGTGCTGCTGGCCATGAGCTTCACGTCCCTGGCCTGCTTGAGCACGAATGTGAACACCACATCGCGCGCAGCAGCGGCGGTACATGAGACCGCGTAGTCCGCCGCAGCACCTGCGAGCTGCACCTCGAAGCTGCCACCCGCACTGATGTCCAGCGCATCGGCGCAGGTGTCGTGCGCGGGACGGCCACACGGCTGCTCGTCGACCACGCCGTCGCAGTCGTTGTCGATCTGATCGGCGCACAGCTCGGCATCGCGCCTGCCTCGCGCCGGATCGAAGTCGTCGCAGTCTGTGCCGCCGGGGCAATGGTCATCGATCTCGCCATCGTGGTCGAAGTCGCGCGGCCCATGCACGCAGACTTTTCGTGCTTCGTCGCAGCTGTCGATCGTGCACGCGTCGTCGTCGTTGCAGCTCTCCCGGGGGCCGGACCGGCAGCCGACTTTGGGATCGCAGACTTCGAAGCCGTTGCAGAATACGCCGTCGTCGCAGCGCGCACTGTCTCCGATGCGCAGGCAGTAGCCTGGGCGCACGCAGCTCTCCTGGGTGCAAGCGAGCCCGTCGTCGCAGTCTTTGTCCGTGACGCAGCGCGTCGCCCCATCCGGCGGCTCGGTGCCCGCGTCATCCGCCGCCGTGGCGGCGTCGCCATCCCGTGGCGGTAGCGGCGGCAGCTCGATGCGACGGTCTGCCGTCCCGCAGCCGGAGCAGCCCAGGACGACGGCGAGCGCCAGTGCCCACCAGCGCGCCCACGAGCTCGCCCGCCACGCATGGCGGCGCTTGTGCGACACGTCTCGGTCGGGCCAGCTTCCCACCCGGGCACTATTTGCCATCGCACCGGCATTTGCCAGCGCGGAAGCCGTACCCAAAGCGCGGGCCTGCGAGTAAGATCAAGCGCGCAGCGGATTGCGCGCTGCGTTGCGTGTTCATGGAGAACGCTGCTCACCTACCCCTGCCGCTCGACCAACTGCCCGCGGCCATCCAGCGCTTCTGTGACCCGAGCGGCCCCTTGCCCGCACGCATGATGGCGGCAAAAGGCCTCGTCCCCGTCAAGGGTCTCGACCAGATCACCATGCTCGCGCAGCTGTGCGCCGATGCCGAGGCGCAGGTGCGCGACACCGCGCTCGATTCCCTGCGCAAGCTGCCCGACAACGTGGTCGGGCCGGCGTGCGACGCAGCACTCTTGCCGGCCGTGCTGCACCTGCTCGGCCGCACGCTCAAGAACGAGGAGCTGATCGGGCGGCTCGTCGCCAATCCCGCGACCAGCGACTCGACGGTGGAAGAGATCGCTCGGGTGTGCACCGAGCGCATCTCCGAGCGCATCTCTGTCAACGAGAGCCGCCTCTTGGGCGCCCCGCTGATCATCGAGGCGCTCTACAAGAACCGCAACACGCGCATGTCCACGGCCGACCGCCTGATCGAGTTGGCGGCGCGCAACAAGCTGCAGCTGCACGGCATCCCGGCCTACGAAGCGCACGTCGAGGCGCTGCAAGGCCAGCTCATCCCCGAGCCGAGCGACGAACCCTTACCGCAGGACATGGTCTTCCAGAAGACCCTGGAGATCGACAGGGACGAAAATGCCTTCGCCGAGGACAAGGGCGCCGGCATCGAAGAGGTGAAGGAGAAGTACCTGCCTCTGAACATGCAGATTCTCGAGATGAACAAGGCCGAGAAGCTGCGTCTGGCGATGGTCGGCAACACGGCCGCTCGCGCGATCCTGGTCCGCGACCACTCGAAGCAAGTGGCGATGGCGGCTGTCCAGTCACCCCAGGTGACCGCCGGCGAAGCCGCCGACTTCGCGCGCAGCAAGGAAGTGAGCGAGGAGATCCTGCGCTTCATCGGCAACAAGAAAGAGTTCGTTAAGAGCGGCGAGGTGAAGCACAACCTCGTGTTCAACCCGAAGTGCCCGGTCGGCATCTCGATGCGCTACATCTCGCATCTGCGCATGGAAGAGCTCAAGGCGCTGGCGAAGAACCGCAACGTGCCTGCGCAGATCCGATCCTTCGCGCAGCAGTGGGTCACCCGCAAAGAGGGCAAGGAGTAATGTCTTTTTTTGGCAAGCTATTCGGCAGCCGTTCCGAACAGGATGCGCAGGCGCGCGAGGACATCGTGGCGCGGATCGAGCGCGAGGTGTCGGACGAGCAAGCGCCGAGCGCCGAGAGCTCCACGGACGACCGCTTCGAGCTGATCGCCAGCGACTTCGAGGAAGACCAGTACGTCGAGTACGTCGCGCACGGGCAGTCTGTGAAACACGCGCTCGTGCTGCTCGACGAGGGCGAGGTGAAGCAAGCGCGCGCCCTGCTCGAGGCCGCCATCGCCACGGCCGACGCGCCGCGTTACTTGCTCTTCGATCTCGGCAAGGCGCGCCTGGCCGACGACGACCTGCCCGCTGGCATCGAAGCGCTCGAGTCCTTCCTGTCGAAGCTGCACCCCGAGGAAGGCGGCGATGCACGGCTGCATGCCCATTTCGAGCTCGCAACCGCGTACAGCAACCGAGGCGAGTTCGACGCGGCGGTCGCGCAATACGAAACAGCGTTGGAGGCCCAGCCCGACGATCCGCGTCCGTACTTGGCCATGGCAAGCTCGTTCCGAGGTCAGGAACTCTGGGATGAAGCGGTCGAAGTGCTCGACGCCGGCCTGCAGGTCATCGGCGAGTCCGGGCCGCGTTGGCGCTTCTGGCAAGAGCTCGGCCTCGCGCACGCGGGCGCCGGTCGCGACGATCTCGCGCGCGAGCTGCTGAGCCGAGCGCTCGATCACCTGCTCTCGCACCGGCACCGGGATCTGCCTCCCGAGGCCGCGGTACGCCTCGCGCAACTCCACGAGCAGGCGGGTGCACCAGCCCAGGCGCTCGATCTGTACGTGATCTTGAGCGAGGGCAGCGACGAAGCGCGCGCGTTCGCATACCACGTCGAGGCCGCGCGCCTTTTGAGCGTGCTCGGTCAGAACAACGATGCTCGCCACATGCTGGAGCGCGCGCTGGAGCTTGCACCGCCCGACGAAAGCGTGCGTGCTGCCATCACCGCGAAACTCGTGCAGCTGCCGTCGTGACCGAGAGCGCGGCGAGTCCCTGACCGCGGGGCCAGCCGTCGCGCGCACGTGACGCGACGCGCCTGGTCGGCAACAGGCTGAAGAGACCGCACCCGGGCACGCTCGCTTGCTTGTTTGCAAGGCGCGCCCGGGCACGTACCTCAGCTCGCGATCACTGACCGCCGAACGCGCGAATCATCTTCACGAGGCCATCGAGTGCCTCGGGATGCGCCTCGAGGTCGGGCTGGCTCGGCATGGCCGCGCTCTTACCGACGGCCGCACCACCGTAGAGGATGGTCTTCTTGATCTGCTCGTCGGTCACGCTCTTCTGCCAGGTGGCATCGGTGTAGTCGCGCGGCTTGGGATTCAGCGCTGCTGCGCCCGGTCCGTCGCCCTTGCCGGACGCGCCGTGGCACGGAACGCAGCGCGTCTTGAACACGTCCTTTGGATCCATCGCTGCCGCGGCGGCAGCGGGCGCGGCCGGGGCGGCAGCGGGCTCCGGGGCGGCCGGTGCTGCCGCTTCGGGCTTGGAGCAAGCGGCCAAAGCGAGACCAGAGAGCGCAACGAGCGCGAGCAGATACCTGTTCATCATATGCAATCCTTCCACGGTTTAAACGAGCCGACCGCCGGTCTAGCTCACCAAATCCATTCGGTGCAAGCGCCGGGCCGCCGCAGCGATGCACAGCGCACCGAGCACCAGCGGCCACACGACGCCGATGCTGAACATCAGCTGCGAGCCGAGCGTGTTTGCCAGCCAGAAGCCCACCGGGCCGAGCACCGAAAGCTCCGGGTCGACACCGCTGAGAATGGCCAGGCGTGCGGACTCGACCGGGTTGGCAGCAGCGAGGGCGAACACGACCTGGGGCGCAAGTCGCACCTTGAGCAGCACCCCGATCAGAGCAAAGTCGTGCAGGGCGCTGGCGGCGAGCCAGGCCACGAGCGCATAAACTGTGGCTCGCTCGGGCGTGCGCGCCAGCGCCGACAGCCAGAAGCCGATGCCCACGAACGCCCAGGTGAGCGCGAGGGTGACCAGCGCGCTCTTGCAGACCAGCGGTAGAAGGTGCGCCTCACCGCGCGCGAGACCGACGCCGAGCACCACGAGCAGCAGCGCGATCAGCGGCCCCGCGATCACGAGCAAGCGCGACAAGAGCATCGCGGAAAACCAGTTACCGCGACGCGCCGGCTGTGCGAGGAAGAGCTCGAAGAAGCCGTTCGAGCGCGCCCGCACCACAGCCTGGCTCGTGGCGACCAGCGAGACGAGCGGCAGCACGATGGCCACGGCATTCGCCATGTTGAGCACGACTCGCGACAGCCCCGTGAAACCCAGCACCGACGACTCGCGCAAGCCGAGCCACACGAACGCGCCGAACACCAGCGTGTAGACCGCGGCTGTGAACACGACCCAGCGCGAGCGCAGAGCATCGGCGAGCTCGAGCCGCAAGAACGCGCTGCGAGGCGAGATCGGCGTGACGACGGCTGCGGTCATGGTGCACCTGCTTGCAGGTTCGTCTGTGCGGCCGCGCGTCTGACTGCGGCGAAGTCGAGTGTCCCGGCGTTGTCCGCAGCGAAGCCATAGCCCATCGGTGTCTGATGGCCAGCGCTGTAGCGCTGCCCGAGGGCGTCGGTCCAGACGCCGGATGCGCTCTTCACCCAGAGCTGCGCGACCTCCGGGTTGCGCTCGACCAAGTACTTCGCCATGCACCCGACATCGTCGAAGTGCACGCGGTCGCCGGCGCGCGTCACGAGCTGGGCGGCGAAACGTGGATCGCTCACCACCATGTGACAGTGCTCGCACGGCTGCTTCCCCCAGACCGGGTCTTCGGGCCGGTCGCTGCTCGTGCAGCCCGCTGCTGCGGCCACCGATAGCACGGCCACGATGAGTCGCGCGCCACCGAGCCTCATGGCACCACCCGCAGGCGAGGCGCGTGAGCCGCGCCCTCGGCGTTGGAGATCGCGAGGTTTTCCGTCTGGAACACGGACAGATCGGCGATCGCGTCCTTGTGATCGCGCAGCAGACGCGCGACCACGTTCATCTTCTCCGCCTGCGTGAAGGTCGCACCGAGGCGACCCGGTGCCATCTCGACGAAGCCGTGCGCGCGCAAGAACGTCTCGGCGGCCTGCGTTCCCTCGCGCAATGCGACCTCGACACGGAACGCTCGCAGGTCTTCGAGGAGCTCGGCCAAGGTCGCGTCGCGCTCCACGCTGCCGTCCCGCATCTCGACGACACGGTCGACCAGCTGTCGGACCTCCTCGACGCGGTGCGAGCACAGAATGACCACACTGCCCTTCTTCCGTTCATCGACCATCTGGAAGAACGCGGCGCGAGCAGAGGCGTCGAGATTCGCGGTGGGCTCGTCGCACACCAACACGTCGGCTTCCGTGGCGAGCGCGAGCGCAGCCAGGAGCTTCTGCTTCATGCCACCCGAGAGATCACGAAAGCGCGACCGCGACACGACCGAGAGATCGAGGCCCAGCCGCTTGGAACGCTCAGCGATCACTGACGGGTCGAGCGCTCGCAGCGCGGCGACCGCGGTGACTACCTCGACCACCGGGGCATCGAGCGGCGGCGAGATCTGCGGGATATACGCGACGGCGCGCAAGGCGCGCTCCGGCTGCACGGCCACGTCGACGCCGCCGATCGAGATGTTGCCTTGCACCCGCAAAAGGCCCAAGAGCGCGCGCATGAGTGTGGTCTTGCCGGAACCGTTGCTGCCAACGAACGCCACGCGCTCACCACGCGCGATCTGCAGCGAGACGTCGTGGAGCGCGACCACCGGCCCAAACGCCTTGGACACGTGTTCGATCGAGATCATCGCAAGATCACTCCCTGCACCCTCGGCTCGGGGTCGACGAGCAAGAGCCGGCTGGAGAAGACCGGCACAGCTCGGGCGATAGCATCCACCAATCCCATGGCCACCGTGCCCTCGAAGAACTTCAGGGTCGGATGAGCCTCTGTCAACTCGCCGGAGAGCCGCTTAATTTGGTAAGCCACATCGCCCGTGCCGTTGCCATCGAGGTCATAGCCCACGTAGTCGGTGAAGTGATTGGCCCGGAAGCTCGCCGCCAGTGCGTCGCCACCACCTTCGACCTCGGCGACCAGCGTGTTCTCGTGGAAGTCGTTGCCCTTGAAGAACAGGCCTTCGCTGGGGCCGTGGAACCGCAAGGCCACATCGTTCAGAGAGAACACGTTGCCGGTGAAGTGCACCGGAAATTGAGGCGCGCGAGGCGTGCCATCGAGGTAGACGCCCGTGGTATTGGCCACGATCCAGTTGCCA
>DASVHQ010000010.1:0-1917 GCA_036382515.1 Polyangiales bacterium
GGGTGGCTCGTGCGAAGCTGGACACTACGTCGGTGCATTCACGGGTAAGTATTACGCGCCCGCGGCGCTAAATACTGCGACGGACGTGGCCTCCGTGGACACGGCCGCCGTCCTCGGCGGCCCGGTCCTACCGGGCCTCGAATTCACGCTGAACAGCTCGAAGAGCGAGATATTCGCCATCACTGGCGGCAAGATCCGTGGCACCGCCAACGGGCTCTTTCCCTTCGACATCGATCTAACAGGCAACCTCGACTGCTCGACCGGCAAGTTCACCGGCACGATGAACGGCCACTACACCGTCGTCGGCATCAATTACCCTTTCCTAGGCACAATCACCGCCGACTACAACAAGATCACCCACCAATTCATCAACGGAACGTGGACCTTGCACGAGCCCCTGGCCGACGGCGGCCTCCCCCCTATAGTTGTACCCGGTATCACGATGGCACCCGGTGGCAGCGGCTCCTGGAACGCCGACTGGAAGAAGTGAGCCCGTGATCCCCAGCCCGGGCTTCGTCGTCCGCTCGAACCTGGCAGCAACCACGAGCTCTGCGGGATGCCGACCGCGCATCGCGTGATCGCCTGTCTCGAGAATCGACTCGAAGCCCCCGGTCCGGCTTTCTCCGACAGGCTCCTAGTCTCCTCTAGTCGTGGCCGCTGCGAGCGGCCCAAGCAGGCGAGTTGCCCGCACGCGGGCACTCGCATGTTTGCTTCTCGGCACCAGCCGGCGCGTGCTCACGCAAACGTGCGCGTCCCGTCGCTGCGGCGTCGACGAAACGTCGCCAACAGTTTGCTGCAGGGTCACAGTCGCTGCGCTCTGCGGTGGCTAATTTCTCGACCATGAGAGCGACTCTATCGGTGGTGTTCCTCGCCAGCGCGAGCACGATGTATCTGGGGCTGCAGGCGCGACACGTTCCACCGTTCGACACGACGCGTGCAACCGCTCCCGCGGCAGCGAGCGGTGCCGCGGCGCTCGCCACCGCGGCGCAGCTCGGGTTCGCCGAGCTACTGGCGCCGGGCGCTGGCTTGCGCCTCTCCGACAAGGCGCTCTCGCTCGACGGCAAGCGCGTACGCATGAGCGGCTTCATGGCTCGGATGGAGCTTCCGCCAGCCGGCGGGTTCTACCTCGTGCCACACGCCGTCAGCTGCGACGAGGCCGGCGGTGGCAGCGCGGACCTGCCCATCGAGAGCGTGCTCGTGCTCTCGCGTTCCGCACAGGGTCGGCCCGTGTCGTTCATCGGCGGCGCGCTCGAGGTCACCGGCATCCTGCAAACCGGTAACCAGGCCGACGCCGACGGGCGCGTGTCGGCCTTGCGCCTTCTCCTGGATGCAGCCGCGTTCCAAGTCTCACCCGTGCTCGCCGCCGCAAACCCGTAGCCGACCGTCAGCGTGACGGACGAGCGCCGCGCTCAAGGTGCTCAAGCGTCACCATGAGGGCTTCGTGCTTCTGGTCGAAGGAGCGCACATTGACAAGCAGTCGCACGCGATGGATGCCGAGCGCGCCGTGGACGACACGATCGAGTTCGATCGTGCGGTCGCGGTCGTGCGCAACTTCGCCGAGAACGTCGACCGCAGAACGGTCGTCGTCGTGCTGGCTGATCATGAGTGCTCGGGCTTCAGCATCATCGGCGCCCTCAACGGCAGCGTGGCGAACCTCCAGGCGCTGCCGCCCGATGGCGCGGTCACGGATCCGAGCGTCGTGCCCGCGCGGCAGGCGGCTGTCGGCACCTACGATCTCGCGGGGTTTCCCCAGTACAACATCCTGGCCGACAGCTACCAAGGGCGACGCACGCTACCTGGCGCCGGCCAGCATGAACTACGACATGCTGCCGGTTCCAACTGGCTGGCCGCAGGTCATCGAGCAGCGCGATGCGATCTGGCACTCGATCCTCTCGGGCAACATGCCGCCGGGCCACC
>DASVHQ010000011.1:0-21996 GCA_036382515.1 Polyangiales bacterium
CGACCAGGTGCTGCGCGAGCGACGGGAAGATGAAGCGCACGAACAGGGTCGCCGCGACGAAGACGCTGAGCGTGCCGCCGAACACGCCCAGGCGCGGTCGCTTCACGGCGCAGCCTCCTCGGCATTCGCAGCGGGCGCGGCCGACAGCGCGCTCGCACTTTGTGACTCCGGTGCGGCTCCGGGAGCCGGCAACGCAGCGTTGTCGTCGGCGAGGAACGTGCCGAGCCAGAACACGAACGAGAGCAGTGACAGGTACACGACGGTGATGAAGGCGACTACGTAGCCGACCTCCGCGAGGTTGGGGTTTTGCGCCTTGGGCGAGACGTCGCGTACGGACATGTAGAAGTGCCAGTCCTGGCGGACGCCCGAGTGGATGTAGCCCATCAGACCCATCGTCAAGACCACGCACACCGCGAGCAGCACCAGAGCGTACTGCGGCCGTGCGCCGACCTCACCCCAGCGGATGCGCCCGATCACTGCGGCCCCGCGGAAGATCGCGAGATCGATCGCGGTCGTGAGAATCATCGCGGTGAGCACGAGCAGCACCTGACTGACCGCGAGGTGACGCAGGAACGGATTCGCGGTCTGCAGCACGTAGAAACCGGAAGCGCCGAACACGCCGACCGCGACGAACGCGGTGTAGCCGAGCAGGAGCGCCTGGCCAAGCTTGCCGCGGTCGCGCCAAGCAAGCACTACCGCGGCGAGTTGCACGCCCACCTGCGACACGATCATGAAGGCGTGGAAGTGGAAGATCGGTCGCACGCTGGCCGCCAGCGCCAGCCGCGCGGGGTCGAGCCCGAAGACGCGCGCGGCCCACAGCGCTACGAGCGCGCCGGTACCGAGGAAGACGACGATCACGACGTGGCGCATGCCACCCGCGTCGCGGAAGCGCGCGAGCTCACCTTTGTTCGCGCGCCGGTAGAGCATGAAGCTCCAGTACGTAGAGAGCAGGATGAAGTTCACCGCCGCGTTCTTCGCGGGCATCAAGCCGAGGTACTTGAGCACCGGGTGGTACTGCGTGCCCATCGCCGCGGCCTCTTCGGGGCGCACCGGCAGGTTGTGCGGGATGACCCACACCAGGAAGCTCAACGCCAGCGCAGCCAGGATGTACTTCACGAAGGGGCGGTAGCGCTCCGCGCCCTCGATGCGCTCCATGCCCGACCACAGGTAGAAGTTGACGCAGATGAAGAGGAAGCCGATCAGCACGGCCTGCATCACGAAGTTCCAGGAGAGGAAGCCGCCCATCGCGTCGTTGCCCATCACGGGGCTGTAGCTGTAGATCTCGCGCCCGAGGTAGTAGCCCGCGAACGGGATGAGCAAGAGGCCACTGATGCCGATGAAGTTACCGACGTAGCCCATCCAGTCGTAGTAGGCGCGGTCTTCCTTGCGCTCCGCTGCCAGGAAACGCACCGCCGCGTAGCCGCCGACGATGAAGCCGCCGAAGGCGACGTTGCCCATCAGGCGGTGCAAGTTGAGCGGCCGCCACAGCGGCGTGGAGACGGCTCCCCAGGTGTCGCCCACGAACACGCCGGCTGCATCGAAGCCGGTCGGGCTCATCATGAACGTGCCCCAGGAGTTGGCGATCACCATGACCACGATGCCGCAGGTGTTGAGCAGCACGCCGAAGAAGACGTGGAAGTTCTTCTTGCCCGCGGCGTAGGCATACGTGCCCCAGAGCATCAAGAACGCGGCCGCGAAGAACGGGAACTGATGGTAGAGCGCGTGGGCCGGGCGAACGGCCGGCGCGCCGGCGGCGATGTCACGCGGATCGACACCCATCGACTGGATGGCCACATCGCCGTTCCACAGAAAGAGATAGAACACGGCCGCGACGAAGAGCGCGCCCATCAGTCGCGCCGGGTAGCGCAAGAGCCTCGCGACGCGCGGCCAGCGCGGCTCGCGCGACGCAAGCCGCTTCCACGAGTAGTAGTAGAAGTAGAGCGTGAACACTTCCACGAGCGAGACCAGCCCGTAAATGTAGAACGTAGGGTGCATGCCGTTCTCGATGTGTCGCATCACCCCGGGGTAGAGACCGAAGAGCACGAACGCGAGCAGCCCGCCGAAGGCAGCCGTCGTGGCGAACGCGGCGCTGAGCAGGCGCGTGCACTCGTGGGCGAGTCGGTCGTAGCGCGGGTCTCCGTTGTTCATGCCAACGGCTTCGAGCGTCACCGCGAAGATCGGCACCCCCAGCACGAAGGCGCCGAACAGAATGTGCAGCTGCGCCACCACCCACACGACTTGTCGCGAATCGAGGCCCCAGACCGAGCGGTACGGGGCGCCGGTCGCCATCGGTTGTGCCAGCGCTGGGGCCGCGAGCCAGAGCGCGAGCGCACCGAGCGCGAGCACGAGCGTGGCGGGGAGGGCTCTCTTCACGGCGCACCTGCGTCCTTGGGTTTTGCGGCGCTCTGCAGGAACGCTGCGAGATCGCGCAGCTGTTCGACCGTGAAGTCGCGCGTGGCAACGGCGCCGGCGTCGACGCTCGGATGGTCGGCGATGGCGAGGAAGAGCTGATCACCGTCGCCTGCGTGGCCGAGCGCGCTCGCACCCGCCGCAGGGCCGCCCGTTCGATGGCAGCTGTCGCAGTGCAGCGTTGCGAAGTGCTCGGCGCCGGCGCGTGCATCGCCGCGCACACGCGGTTCGTGCGCAGGTCGCGGCACGGCTGCGATCACTGCCGTCGGTACGTCGGTCATGTAGGCGCGCTGCGCATGCAGGATCTCTTCCGTGAGTGCAGCGGTCGGTGCCACACCGCTGCGCTGGAACAGAAACAAGATCACCGAACGAATTTCGTCATGCGTGAGCATCAACGGCGGCTTGTTCACCGCGGGCATGATTCGCGCATCGAAGCCGGCAGCGACGTACGCGTCCGGCTCGTAGAGCGCTTGCACGATGTGCTGCACGGCCGTCTTTCCGCGCTGCGCCTTCGCCGCGCGCATCGCGATCGGCTCCGCGACCGAAGGCAGCATCACGCCGAGGTTCGGGCCGCGGATGCCCACGCCCTCCTGCCCTATCTTGTGACACGCAGCGCACGCGAAGCGCGGTGCGAGGAAGATCCCCTGGCCCACGAACGCGCTCACCTTCGCCTCGCCGTGGCCACTGCCGCGCCAGCGCGTCACATCGTAGCTCGCGGCGCCGCTGAGCTGGTTGAAGTACGAGCCCAGCAGCGCGAACGACCCGATAAGACAAAGCGCTGCCGTCACCACGCCCCCGACGTGCCTGCCCGACGCGCGCGTCATGCGCCGGTTCCATTGGCGCCGGCAGGCCCAGCGCTGCCGGGTCGCAGGCGCTGGGCCGCCTGCTCCATGACCTCGCTCGTGATCACGGTATGGCCGCGATCCATCGCCCACATTACGACGGCCCGCTGCACCATCGGTCGCATCGGCTCCGGCACGCGCTCCAGCCTGGCCTGCGCTTCAGGTGTCCAGCTGACGGTCTCGCGTGCGATGACCGCCGCGTCGGGTGAGTGGGTCCGTTGCACGATCAGAAGGCTCGTGGGCGAGAGCGAGAGCAGCAACTCCGTGTTGCCGCCCACGTCGAGCTCCGCGTCGGCGTGCACACCGAGCTTGCCGACCGCCAGCAACGATGCGCCGACCTGCGTGCAGTGTTGTGCAAGCGCCTCCCAAGGCTTGCCAGCGAGCAGCGTGGTTTGCAGTGGAACGCCCCGCTGCGCCGCGATGCGTTCGGCGACCTGCAAGTGCGTGCGGTAGATCTTCGCAAGTCCGGAGTCGATCAGCTCGGCGTGCAGCTTCTCCTGGTCCTCGACGTGGAAGACTTTGCCGGCTTCCTCGGACAGGACTTCGCGAATGCGATCGAAGGCCACGTTGTGATAGTGCGGGTCGAAGACGGCGACCGCGTGCACGGCTGCGTGCAGCCGCCGCCCGAGCTCGAGCGCCATGACCAGCGCGCCGAGCGATTGCTTCGAGCCGTCCACCCCAACCACGATCGGCCCCGAACCGATGCGCGCTTGTCGCGTCTTGACGACCAAGGTGTCGATCGGGCTCTTGCGTACCAGGCGCAGACACACGGTCCCCGGCACTTCGGCGCGCACGGCGCCGAGGCCCTGATAGCCGAGCACGAGCAGGTCGTGCGCACCCGCGCGCGCTTCCTGCAACACCACGTGGTAGTTCTTGCCCTCGCGGCCTCGCCGCTCGAAACGCACACCCGCCGCCGCGCATGCCTTCTCGGTCTGGTCGAGGTAGGAGCCCGAGACGAGCTCGAGGCCTCGCGTGATCAGGCTCTCGTGCACGGTGCGCTGGTGCTCGAGCTCTTTCTCCGCCTGGAAGCGCTCGGGTAGCACGCCCTCCATCTGCCGGAAGCGCCGGTCGTGCAAGCGCGCGGCGTACGCGTGCAGGCCGGTGATCGACGACTGCCACAGTTGCGCTAGCTTGACGGCCTCGGCCGTGGCGGCCTCGGAGTGCGGAGACGAATCGACCGCGACGAGCACACGGCCATAGGCCACCGCGGGCGCTGCCTGTGCGAGCCGCCTCATGGCGCCACCCGTTCGCGCGCGAACCTGCCCTGCGTGACGCTCAGTGGAAGGACACGTTCCAGGTAGCGCTGCGGCCTGCCGCTACGTCGAGCTGTTGCGTCTGCACGGGATAGCGCTCGTGCCAGACCTTCACCGTGTAATGTCCGGGTGGCACGCTCGGGAGCTGGAAGTGCCCGTCGGCGCCGGTCACCGCGAAGTAGGGGTGATCGAAGACGTGGATCCAGGCGTGCATCCAGGTGTGGCCCGCATCGCACTTCACCTCGATGATTCCTGGACGCGCGAGCGGGCGCGTGACCCGCATGCCCTTGGCCGGCATGGCCAGATTGAAGGCGGCGCGCTTGCTCTGCATCGCGTGCACGTTGTGCAATGTCGCATCCGACGAGATCACCGTGAGCTGACTGCCCACCGCGGCGGCTTGCACGCGCGGCACGTAGCGACAGCCGCGCTGATCGAGCGTGAGCTCGGCGTGCTGCGTCGGCGCTCCGGCCGTGATGCCCTCGATCCAGACCACCGCGTTGGCGAGCGCTCCGCCCGCACCGACCACCAGCTCGTCGTTGGGCACCGTGGCCGTACAGGCCTGTTGCTGGCTTGGGTCGGTTACCTGGTGGGGCGGCAGCTGCGGCACCGGCCCCGTGAGCCGCACCGTGCCCTGGATCGTGCCCCCGCTGCTGACCGGCTGCGCCGCGTAGCCCACGAGCAGGGAGCCCAGTGGGATCAACGACAGTAGCGCGATGCGTGCGGCTCTCGATCTCATGGGGGGACCTCCGGGCTCGGACGGCGGTTGCGCCGCCGCATTCCAACGTGAAGCAGGCTTGTGATCGGTGGGTCATCGAGTCACGTAAGGCGCTGCCCACAGGTATCGCCACAACGTGCTGGTGTCGCTGAGCGATAGGACATACGCGACGAGATCCCAGCGCATGCGGTTGCCCCAGGCGGTTCGAGTGGCTGCCGGCATCGCCCACAGCGCCTCGGTCGTAGGCATGTTACGTAAGAACGCTTCGAGCTCGCGCAAGCCTTCCGCCGTGAGCACGGCGCGGTACCGGCCGAGATCGGCGTAGCCGTTGCGCCCCACCAGCAGTGCCTCGTCGTACGACGGCATAGGCGTGCCGTTCACGCCGGTGGCGAAGGTGCGGTAGATGTCGATGGGCCGCGTGCCACCGCGCATCTGCCCGCGCGTGAAATCGTAGGCAACAATCGGTTGTTGGTTGTCGTCACGTAGCGTGGCCGCCGCTGGCCCGTCGCCTTGGCCGGTGATCCCATGGCAGGTCCAGCACTGCAGCAGCACGTACACCAGCCGTCCGCGGCGGCGCGCGGCAGCGTCGAGCTGGGGCACACTCGCAGGCAGGTCGAGCGGCGCGACCGGCTGTTCTTCGCGGAAACGCGGCGACAACGTCTTGATGTACTGGACGGCCGCCCACATGTCGCGGATCGGCATGAGACCGTCCCAGCCTGGCATCGCCGTGCCCGGCACGCCGCGTCGCACCGTGCGCAGCAGGTCGGCGTCGGTTGGCAGCTCGCCGCTGCCCGTGGTCCGCCACTTGTAGACGCCGATCGTGAAATCGCGAGGGGCGACCTCCAAGAAGCGCGCGGCGGCGCCTCGCCCGTCGCCCAAGAGGCCGTGGCATGCGGCGCAACGCCTGCGATACACGCTGCGACCGCGCTGGTCGGCGATGGCGAGCTTCGTTGCGTCGAGGTGTGCCGGAGGCGCGGCCGCAGGCTCAGCCGCAATTTCGGCCGGACGCTCCTGTGAGGCCGGCGGTGCCGCCTGCAACGCAGTGTTGGCCCCCTCTGCCTCGCTCTGTGCCGTGTCGTCAGTGGCGAGCGCACGCGCGGGCGCGGCCTGTGCGGCGTCGGTGCCGGTTGCGCCAGGGGCCTCGGCGTTCGGGGCTTGTGCGCTCGCGGCCGCAGCGATGCAGAGCGCAAAGCTCGTCACACAGGCCGCAGCCCCCGCCCTTTGCATGAGGCTGACCAGCATCCCGCAGACTCTGTAACTCCGCGATGGGGGCCGCGGGCATGACATGGATCAAGTCGGGCGGCCCGGCAGCGGGAATACTCTGCCTCGTGGTTCGACCCGAGTTCCGAAGGCTGGCATGGCACGTGGCCTTTGCGCTGCTCGTGGGATCGGTCGGTTGCACGATCGCGCCTGAGCGCGGCGTCTGCGCGCGCGACGACGAGTGCGCGGACGGCGCGCTCTGCTACACGGACGGGCGCTGCTTGCCGAGCGATGCGGCGCGCCAGCTCGGCGCGCAGGTGGGCCTCGAGTGCGGCGTGCGCAATGGCCGGCAGCAGGGCTGTCGCGACACCGAGACCTGCCACAGCGGGTTCTGCGACGGGCCACCGCTCTTCGATGGCGTGGCTTCTGTGATCAGCGACTCGGCCAGCTCGCTGCGGGTCAGCTGGTCGGCAGCGAGCGACGCCACGCCGCCGGAACACATCGCCTACGAAGTATTCGTCTCCCAGACGCAGCACGCGTACGACTGGAAGCGCCCGGCGCTCAAGGTGGTGGGCAAGCTCAGCGCGCGGGTCACAGGCGTGCCGGGGCCACAACGCTACTGGGTCGTCGTACGCGCGGTCGACCAGTTTGGTCAGAACGACGGCAACACGCACTCGCTGGCCGCGGTCCCCGGCTGCGTCGACTACACCACGCAGGTGCAGGCCACGTTCAACGCGGCGTGCACCTCCTGTCATGCCGGCGCCGCACCGCCGCGCGGCCTCGTGCTCGGCTCGTACAACACGCTGGCCACCGGCTCGATGCTGCGTCAGGTGATCGTGCCCTGCCGTGCCAGCGACAGCTTGCTCTACATGAAGATCTCGCAGGCGCTGCCACCGATCGGCGCACGCATGCCCTTCGGCGGGCCCTACCTCGACGCCGAGCAGATCTCGTGGGTGCAGAGCTGGATCGATCAAGGCGCCTCGCCGACCTGTCCGAACGAACCGGGCTTGTGTGACAACCGCACCGCACCGACCTTCGACGGTCTGACCCGTACGCGCCTCATCGATCCCACGCACGCCGAGCTGTGCTGGAGCGCCGCGAGCGACGACGCCACGCCCGCCGCAGAGCTTGTGTACGAGGTCTACGAGGCCACCAAGATCGGCGGCGAGGACTTCGCGCGGCTGCCCCGCTTCACGACCGAGCCAGGGCAGACCTGCGCCGTGCTCGCCGGCCGTGTGCCAGACGAATTCAACTGCTGGGTGGTGCGAGCGCGCGACGAGGCAGGCAACCGAGATGCCAACGTCGTGGAGCATTGTCTCAAGATGCCTGCAGCCAGCTGCATCGACTATCGCTCGATGGTTCAGCCGCTCTTCGACGAGCGCTGCGTGCATTGCCACGGCGCCCTGCGCCCGTTTCGGGATCAGAGCTTCGAGAGCTTCGCCGCCAGCACCGCGCGCGGCACCGCGATCATCACGCCGTGCAAGCCCAGCACCAGCTTGCTCTACCAGAAGATCGCGCTCGATCCGCCACCGGCCGGTCAGCGCATGCCCGCCGACGGTCCGCCGTTTCTGAGCCCGGCGCAGATTCAGCTCATCGGCCAGTGGATCCAGGAAGGAGCGCGCGCGCAGTGCAGCGATCCCAACCCGTGCTGACGCGCTTGCTAGCGATGTTCGCGAGGCTCGCCATGCTCGCCGCCGTTAGCTGCAGCGACTTCGGCTACCGCGCTGCGCCCGTGAAACAGCCGGATGCGGCTGCGCAAGCGGACGACGGCGGCGGCAGCGACGAGGCTTGCGTCGAGGGTCCGACCGCGCCGCGCGACGACGGTCCGCAGCTGCACTTCTACGCGCTCGACGTCGACCTGCACGTCTTGAACGTGCGCCCGGGCGAAACCGTGACATGGAACAACGGCTCACCGATGGCCCACGCCGTCACCGCGGGCACTCCGGCGTCGCCGATCCCTGTTGCACAGGGCGGGTTCGACAGCGGCAACCTCGCGTCCGGCGGCGGCCGCTTCGCCTGGCGGTTCTGCAAGAAGCGCACGATCATCTGGTTCTGTCGCACGCATCCGGCGCAGATGTTCGGCTACCAGATCGTGGTGGGTCCCTGAGTCATGGAGCAAGCGGGCAAGCAGCGCGGCGGCAGGTCGACGACGGGCACGGCGCTCGCGCTGCTGCTGCTCGTGCTCGCGACACCGCTGAGTGCTCGGGCGCTGCCGCGCTTCGCAGCGCGCACCGGCAGCGATTGCATCCAGTGCCACGTGAACCCGGGCGGCGGCGGCGTGCGCAGCTCGTACGGGCGCAACATCTTCGAGCGCGCGTGGCTGCCGATGTTTCCACGCACGGCGCCCAAGTCGCCCGTGCCGCTCGAGGCGAGTGACGCGCAGCTGGCGGCGCTCGAGAGCGACAGCAGCGCGACCGACGACGCCTCCGATTTCTCGGGAGACGTCAGCGACTGGCTCGCGTTCGGCACCGACCTGCGCATGGCGTATCTGTGGATCCGACCGGACCGCGCCGTCCCGCCGGCGAAGGATCTGGGTATCACCAGCTCGCTCTTCTTGATGGAGGCGTACCTCTACCTCGACGCGCAGCTGCACAAGAACGTCCGCATGGTGCTGCAGCTCGGTCCGTATCAAGGCTTCGAGGCCTGGGCGCTGTTTCGCGCCGACCCGCGCGAGGACGCGACCTTCAATTTGCTCGTCAAGGCCGGTCACTTCTTTCCAACGTTCGGCCTGCGCGAAGCGAACCACCAGCTGTTCACGCGCCAGGAAGTTGGCTTCGGCAACGCGGATCGCGACACGGGCGTCGAAGTCACCGGCTACGCGGGGCCGCTCACGCTCAGCGTGTCCGTCATGAATGGCACACTCGGCGGCGCCACCTTCGACACGTTTGGCACCAAGCGGCGAACCTTCGAGAAGGCGGTGGTTGCGCGCCTCAGCGCCCGTGCGCGCTTTTCCTGGTTGCGTGTGCAAGCAGGGCCGTCGTTCGCGCTCAACGAGAACGTCGACCTGGCGAACCCGCTCTTCGCAGCGGGCCTGGCCAAGCTCGATGCCAAGAACGTGGCGCAAGGTCTGAACGAGCTGCGCTTCGGCGGCTTCGTCATGGCGAGCGTCGGGCCGTTCACTTACCTCGCGGATCTGGTGGTGGTGCGCAACCACTTCTACGCGCCCGAGCTACCGACGTTCATGGGGTACGCGAGCTACCAGGAGCTCGGGTGGAACGTCAGGCAAGGGCTCGACCTCATCTCCACCTTCGAATTCATGGACAGCAACGTGGAGCTCACGGGTTGGACCTCGACCCGAACCGGTCTGGTCGTGGAGTTCTTCCCGTGGCCGTTCACGGAGATGCGGGCGATGTTGAGGCGAACCGAGAGCGACTTCGCGGCCTCCTTTGGGTCGTGGGATCTGTCTTTGCAGGCGCACGTGTTCATGTGACGCGTTGCGAGTTTGTGTCGCGCGCGGCGCGAAGCTGAGGGCAGTATGGACTTCTTTCGTACACTGCGCGGCCGCGTGAAGCTCCCGGTGGTGGCCCCCAAGCCGAGCCTCGTCTCGTGGAATCTCACGGCGGCGTGCAATCTCCGCTGCCCCCACTGCTATCTCGACGCTGGCCGACGGCGCGAGCGTGAGCTGTCGCCAGCTGAAGCGCTGCGCGTGGTCGACGAGCTCGCCGCCCTCGGAACGCAGCTGCTCATCTTGACCGGTGGCGAGCCGCTCTTGCGCGCGGACCTCTACGCCATCGCCGAGCGCGCCGCAGCTCACCGCATGCTGGTAGTGCTGGGAAGCAACGGAACGTTGCTGGATGCGGAGGTTGCGCGCCGGCTCGCCGCAGCGGGCGTCCGCGGTGTCGGGCTCAGCATCGACTCGACCGACCCGGCGAAGCACGATGCGTTTCGCGGCTTGCCGGGCGCCTGGGCACGCACGCTGCGCGCGATCGATGCCTGCCACGCGCACGGCCTCGAAGTCGTCGTGCAGACGACGCTGACCCACTGGAACCTATGCGAGCTCGACGCGCTGATTGCGCTCGCGCGGGAGAAAGGGGCGCACGCCTTCAACGCGTACTATCTGGTGTGCACCGGGCGTGGCGAAGCGCTGTCCGAGCTGGACCCCGAGCAGTACCAGGCGAGCATCACCAAGCTCGTGGACGGGCAACAGAGTTTGCTCGGCCAGATGATGCTGCGGGCGAAGTGCGCGCCGCATGCTGCGCGGATCGCGAGCGAGCGCGCGGTGCCCATGGCAGGCAGCCTGGGCTGCGTCGCGGGCCGCAGCTACCTGCGCATCGGGCCAGAGGGCGAGATCACGCCGTGTCCGTACCTGCCGCAGGTGCTGGGCAACGTGCGCGACGACAGCCTCGCGGGCTTGTGGGCGCACGCGCCGGCGCTCGGCGTGCTGCGCGCGCGGCAGCTCGGTGGTCGCTGCGGTCGCTGCGAATACGGCGACGTGTGCGGCGGTTGTAGGGCGCGCGCCCTTGCGCTGCGCGGCGACGTGATGGCCGAGGATCCTTGGTGCAACTACCAACCAGCGCCGGGTGCGCGACGCGACAGCATCGCCATCTCGTGGACACCCGAGGCGACCGCGCGTCTGCAGCGTGTCCCGGAGTTCATTCGAGAGCGCCTCAAGCTCGGGCTCGAGGCGCACGCTCGCGCTCGCAGCCTGAGCGTGGTCACGCCGGAGCTGATGGCGGAGATCCGGCGCAACATGGGTGGCCATCCGTTCGGCGGCCGTCCGCGCACCGGTGGCGACTGAGCTTCAGGGCGGCGAAATACACACGTCTGCCGGGAGCGCTCGCGGCTTGATTGTCGCGTCACCGAGTTGACCACGCGCAGCGTCACCGAAACACGCGACCTGCCCGTGGTCGTCGAGCGCGCAGCTGTGGCTCATGCCCACGGCGAGCTGCACCCAGTGGCGTTTGTCGTCCACCAACGTCGGCAGAGCGCGGTCGGTCATGTCGCCCACTCCGAGCTGGCGTGCGGCGTTAGCGCCCCAACAATACAGCGCGCCCGCGCGGATGCCGCAGCTGTGCTCGGAACCACAAGCCACGGCCTGCCAATCGCTGGCCGTGCCGACGCGCGTGGGAGCCGTGTGCTGCGCGCGCTCGCCGAGCCCCAGCTGTCCGCTTGCACCCAGTCCCCAACAGTACAGCGCGCCGCTGGTGGTGATCGCGCACGCGTGTAGCGCACCGGTAGCCAGGTCGCGAAAGCGCAGCTTCGCCGCCACCAGCTGCGGCGTGGGATGAACGCTCGTATCGCCGACGCCGAGCTGTCCGTTCGTGTTGTCGCCCCAGCAATACAGCGCGCCGTCTACTTTGAGAGCGCAGCTGAAGCGCGCATTGGCGTAGACGTGCGCCCAGTCGGTCTCGCTGCCGACCTGCTGGGCGCGGTGTGTCTCCGCAGTCGCAGGGCCGAGGCCCAGCTGACCCGAGCTGTTGGCCCCCCAGCACCACAGGCTGCCGTCTTCGTGGAGACCACAGCTGTGCAGCGCACCGCATGCCGCGTCGCTCCAGTGCGCGGTATCGACGTGCAGCGTAGCCATCGTGGAGTTGGTCGTGTCGCCGAGGCCGAGCTGGCCGTTGGCATTCTCGCCCCAGCAGAAGAGTTGAGCGTCCTTCTGCACGCCGCAGCCGTGGCGAGCCCCCCCCGCCAGCTTCGTCCAGTGCTCGCTGTCGAGCAGCGTGGGACGCAGCCGATCCTTGTCATCGCACACGCCCAGCTGGCCCGAGTTGTTCGCGCCCCAGGAGAAACCGCGGCCCGTCGTATCGATCGCGTGCAGGTGATTCCACCCCGACGTGAGTTGCGCGAGCTCGACGTTCGCGCAGGGTGTCGCGGCATCGGCCGCGCTCGCATCCGGGCGTCCCGTGACTGCGCCGTCGGCGATCGAGGCGTCGGTGGTCGCCGCGTCAGCAGCCACGGTGATCGTGTGCGTGCCCGCAGCCTGATTGCAGCCGATGAGCAGCTGGGACAACACGCAAGCGAGCTGAAGGAGTCCGAGCCGTTGCGCCCTGTGCCGACATGCAGCACGGACGCGACGCCGCGCCCGCCCCCACGCTGCGAGGGCCAGCAGGCCCAAAAGGGCCCACGGCACCGGTGTGTGGGTCGAGCGCGCGATCACGCGACAGCTGCACCCGTCATTCGGATTGAACGCTGGTCGTGGGCCGGCGTCGGCACGTCGTTGGCCGCCGTCGGGTAGGCTGGCGTCCAGCGTGGCCACGCTGGCGTCCTGCGACGTCAGGCTCGAGATGTCCCAGGTCTCGTTCCACCACGAGCAGGTCGTCGGCTGACAACCCCCGTTCGCGATCACCAGGTGAGCGCTGCTGTGCAGCACGGCGGCGTGGAACGCGCGCGGCGTGATCGCCTGTTGGCTGAGCGTGAACGCGCTGGTCCGCGGATCGAAGATCTCGTTGCTCAGGTCGCAGACGTTGCCCGCCCCGCAGCCCTGGTTGATGAGGACCGTCCCATCGGGGAGCGGGAGCGCGACCGCTCCGACCCGCGGTTGCTGCAGCGCGCTCGTCGCGGTGAACGCCAGCGTGGACTCATCGAAGATCTCCACCGACTGCAGCACACTCGCGCAATCTTGGCTCGTGCACCCGCCGCCTACGAGCGCACGCCTGGCTCCGAGCGCGGACGCGAAGTGCCCGCCGCGTGGCATGGCCATCGGCTTGGTCTCGGTCCACTTGTTCGTCGCGGGGTCGTAGAGCTCGGCCTGCGCGAGCGTCTTCGCGCAGTCGATGTTGGTGCAACCACCGGCCACCAGCACCCGGCCATCACCCAGCAGAACGGCGGTCGCGCGGCCGCGCGCCACGTGCATCGGTGCCGCGCCGACGATGTGATTGCTGGCAGGGTCGTAGAGATCGGCGCGTGGGTTGCAGCTGTCGCGAGTGCAGCCACCGGCGAGCAGGATGCGACCGTCCGAAAGGCGCACGCTCACGATGCCGGCGCGTGCCACGCCCTTGGGATCGCTGACCGGCTGGAACGCGTTCTTCGTTGCGGAGTAGACCTCGGGTGCCCAGACCGTGGAGCCGCAGTCGGCCGTCGAGCAGCCGCCGACCACCAGCACGTCGCCCGTCGACAGACTCTCGGCGACCTGGAAGAAGCGGGGCACGGCGCTCTCGCCGACCCGCGAAAACGTTCGCGTCTCGAGGCTTAGCGCCTCGACGGCCTGCACGACCGAGCGGCACGCGGGCAGCGATAGGTTGCCACTGCACACCGATGACGAGCAGCCACCCGTGATCAGCACGCGCCCGTCCGGCAACACGTTCGCTCCGTGGTAGAAGCGCCCGTACGCCATGTCGCCGGTCGAGGCCCAGTCGGGATCGATCAGCACGGGGAAGGTCAGCCCGTCGAGCGGCATGTCGACTAGCAGCTCATCGGAGCCGACGAGGCGGATGGTGCCGGTGGCATGGTGGCCCGCGCGATCGACAGCGAAGGGCGGCGTGGCGCGCAGCATCGCGGCGCCGGATTCGCCGGCGATCTCGATCGAGTTGCCCGCCTGACGCACCTGCGCCGCGCCAGGACCACGCACGATCTTGAAGCGAAAGCTGTGCGGCGCGCTTGCGCTGCGCAGCAGGAAGTATTCGTCGGTATGCGTGGGCGTGGCTTTGTAGAGGACGTCGGTGTCGAGGTACGCGTCTGGATAGACGACCACGCCGCGCTCGACTCGGGCCGGCACGTCGCGTGCGCCGATCGGTTGGACCTCGATGCGCGTCAGCGAGCTTGGCCCGCTCTGCAGGCGCATGAATCCGCCGAAGCTGGTGGCGAACCAGGGCAAGAGGCTGCGTCCTGCGCCATCGGCACCGCGAATGCGCCGGTGCGTGAGCGTGCTGAAGTCGGGCACGAGCCGACCATCGGAGCCCGGCCGCAGCTCGAGGGTCTCGACCAGCCGAAACCAGCCCGTGGTCTTCGGAAACGACGCCCGCACGCTGTCGGTGACTGGGGTGTTGGCCACCGAGAACGCGCCCGCCCGGGGCGTGAACGTGAAGACGCCCGCAGCGCACAGAGCAGCGCACACCGTGACGAAGACGGAGACACGAGGGCGCATGGAAGACCACAAGGTTCCATTCTCTTGCCAGCCGCGACTTGTGCTGGGTCAACAGCGTCCGGCTTGCACCGTCTGCGCGACGGCCATGCGTCTGGCCCTCAGCGCCGGTCGCGAGCCGTTCTTGGTCGTTTCGAGACCCCAGTTGGGGAGCCTGCTGGTGGCGATCCGCCGAGCCAAGTCGCCCCGATCCATCTCACGGCAAGACCGGCGTGGCCGAACGCACGCTGCGGTGGCCTCGCGCTGTGGCCCGTGTAAGCTTCCCGGCGTCGTGGCCATCAAGTCTCCCGACGTCAAAGCTCCGACGCCGGGCGCGGACACGCTGCCGCTGGCGGAGCCGGCCGTGTCGGCCTTGCGCCCGAGGCTGGGTGCGCAACCCGCCGGCCTTGCCGCGGAGTCCGGCGCCTACGATCAAACCGTCCACGCCGGGGGCACGGTGTCCAAGACTCCGCCGCTGCCGGTCGGCAGCGTGATCGGCGAGCGCTACGTGCTCGAGCAACACGTGAGCTCGGGTGGCTTCGGTGCGGTGTACCGCGCGTCGGATCGACAGATCCGCAACCACCACCTGGCGCTCAAGTTGCTGCACACGCCGGCCGCCGACGAGCAGGCGCGGCAAGGCGCGCTGCGCGAGCTCACCTTGATCGCCTCGGTGAGCCATCCCTCGGTCGTGCAGTTCAAAGACTACGGTTGGCACGAGGGCCGGCTGTGGTTCGCGATGCCCTGGTACCGTGGCGCCACACTCGCACAGCGCTACTCCGCCCCCGGCTGGACCGAGCCCATCACGCGCGCGCTGGCCCGACCGATCTTCGAGCGCACCGCCCAGGGCCTCGCTGCCATGCACGAAGTCGGCATCAACCATCACGACATCAAGCCCGACAACATCTTCTTGGCGGAGATCGCAGGCTTCGAGGGCGGTCTGCCGGTGCTCCTGGACTTGGGCATCGCCTCGAGTCGCGACGAAGGCCCCAAGGGCATGACGATCGAATACGCCGCGCCGGAGATCGCCGCCGCTGCGCTGGGCGGCAACGACAAGCCGATCGGTCCAGCTGCGGACGTGTTCTCGCTCGCGCTCGTGCTGCGCAATCTGCTGCAGCCGCAGACCGCGCCCGTGCTGCAGGGTGAGGCCATGGCGTTTCTGCACAAGCGCGCGACCGAGCCCGTCGCGCCGCCCAGCGGCAAGGAGTTTCGCCACCTGCATGCGGCCTTCGCGCGCTGGCTGCACCTCGACCCCGAGCAGCGGCCCACGGCGGCGCAGCTCGCGTCGGAGCTCGCGTTGCTCACTGCGCCCGAGGAACAGCGAAAGGCGCGTCTGCGCCTTCTGCGGCGTCTGGCTCCAGTCGCCGCGCTCACGCTGGCCGTCGTGATCATATTGCTCACGCAGGTGCGCAAGGAGTCGCAGCAACTTGCCGCCGAGAAGAATCTGCTCGACCAGCAGATCAAGACGACAGAGGAGCTGCGCGCCCGTTCGCTCGAACAACTCAAACAGCTCGAGGCCGAGAGCAAGTCCTCCGGCGGCAGCGATCGTGGCTTGGAGCGCGCGACCGCGAACGCTCGGCAGTTCAGAGCGTTGCTCGACAAGAGTGAGCACCGCGCCGACAGCCTGGATCACAAGCTGCACCAGCTGACGCAGGAACGCGACGCGCTCGGCGCGCAGCGCGACGCCGCGATCACGGAGCGCGACCAGGCGCGCGCCGAGCTCGCGACGACACGGCAAGTGGTCGACGCCGTCCGGCAGACGACGTCTGGCACCGCCGCGCGTCGCAAGGCTCTGCATGCGCTCGCTGGTTCCGGGCCGCGTTGACCGCCGCATCACCGCATCGCCGCATCGCCGCATCGCCGGCTCGTCGAGCGTGTTGCACGGCGGAGCCGCCGACCGTCAAGCGGTGCGCGGCCGCGTCACGCGCGCGCGTCGCAACCCATCCCACGCGTACAGCGCGAGCGCGGCCCAGATGCACGCAAAGCCCAGCGCGCGCGCCGGCGTGAACGGCTCGCGGTAGAGGAACACGCCCAGTAGCAGCTGCATCGAAGGTCCGATGTACTGGAAGAGGCCCACCGTGGCGTAGGCCACGCGCCTTGCGCCGAAGGCAAACAGCCCGAGCGGGATCGCAGTGAGCGGCCCGCCCAGCAGTAGCAGCCCATTCACGACGCTGCCCGAATGCCCGAGGCTGCCCGTACCGTGCAGCTCACTCCACAAGAGATACGCGGCACTCAGCGGCGCAATCAGCAAGGTCTCGGCTGCAAGGCCCGCCAGCGGCTCGACCGCGACAGTCTTGCGCAGCAAGCCGTACGCGCTGAACGAAACCGCCAGCACCAACGCGATGAACGGTGGCTTGCCGGCGAGCCACGTCAGGTACACGACGCCCGCGCCAGCGAGCGCCACGGCCAGCCACTGCGGGCGCTGCAGGCGCTCGCGCAGCACCAGCACGCCGAGCAACACGTTCACCAGCGGGTTGATGAAGTAGCCGAGGCTCGCCTCCACCACGCGGCCATGGCCCACCGACCACACGTACACGAGCCAGTTGGTCGTGATGAGGCAAGCCGTGGCTGAAAGGCGTAAGCGCGTGCTGGCGGCACCGAGCGCGCGCCACACCTGCCCGAGCTCACCCGCGATGGCAAGCCACCCGAGCACGCAGACGCAGCACCACAGCGAGCGGTGCGCCATGATCTGCGCCGCAGGCACCGCGCCCAGAGGCCGCAGATACAGAGGCAAGAGGCCCCAGATCGTGAACGCCGAGACCAGCGCCCACAGGCCGCGACGGCGTGCTTCGTCGGGATGCGACGCAGCGTTCGCGTGCGGGGAGTTCACACTAGTCACGGCTCGATATGCAGCGTTCAGCCATGAGGACGGCAGCTGACGTCCACCGTGAACTCGCGCGCGGGTGAGCCCATGAATGCCATGACGCTCTTCTGTTCACCGGGCGCCAAATCGACGCCCGTGCCCGCGGGGTTACTGTTCGTCTTCACGCTGCACGCCATCGCGGACTTGCAGGCGTTGTCCAGGTGCACCCAGTGGTCGTAGCCGTAGCCGTTGAATCGTGCCTCGGCGCGCGAGTGAACGCACTCGGCGCGCGAGCCCTTCTTGTTGGGCAGGTCCTGCGCCTGCGCGCGCCCGGCTTGGCTGCTGAGGGCCAGGCAAGCGAAGATGCCGACCAGTAGCCATACACTGCGCGGTGCCGATGGGCCCATGGCTCGTATGTAGGCTCTGCGCAGGCGCGACGCAAGCTCGCGCGCTGGCGGCAGGGCTTGGGCTCGCTGCTGCGCTTACTCGCGTGCCAGCTTGCGGCACTCGCTGACGTAGGCGCCCGTGGCACGCAGCGCACAGCTGCGGAACGCCTGCAGCGCGCTCTTTTGATCTTGCATCGCGGCGTAGGCCGAGCCCACCACGAGCCAGGCATCTGCGCGCGACGGTGCGGAGGCCAGCACGCGGCGTGCGCGGGCCAGTGCCTCGTGCGGGTTGCCGCCGTTGAGGCTCCGGTAGGCTTGCTTGAGCAGCGCGTCCTCGACACTGGGCCGCGCGGCAGCTGCAACAAAATGTTGTGTCGACCTCGTCGCGGTGAGAGCAGGCCGCGCCATGGCCACGGCCCGCGCGGTCGGTGCGACGAGCGCCGCAGGCACAGCGACTTGTTGCGCAGGCGCAGGCCACGCGCTGGGTGCAGCGGCTTGGGTCAGCAGTGTCGGAGTCGGCAGCGACGGATTCGGTGACGGCGCGACGTGCTCACTCACGAAGTGGCTGTTGGCGAGCGCGAGCGGCTGCGGAGCGACCACGCCAGAGGCACCCAGCTCCACCGGCGTGGGCATCCACACCTTGCTGTAGAAGAGAAAGCCGCCAACCGCAGTGAGCGACACGGCGAGCATCGCGAGCGTCGCATGCATCGCCTTGCGCGAGCCGGGCGAGAGGGCCGGCTCGTCGTGGTCCCAGTCGTGCGCGTCGATCTCGACCGGTGCGAGCGACGGCTGGCTGAAAAAGTGGTCCGAAAACGGGTCGAAATCGGGACGCCTTGCTTTCTGGTCCATCTGCCCATTGGTTGGCGGCCGGGGGCACTTTCGGTCGGCTTTTTGATCGCGCGCTGCCTCCAAATTGCGCAACCCGCGCGCGTCTTGAGGCGTGCGTCGGTGGAATTTACACGGTGATTACAGCTGGTTAGCCATGCGGCCCAGGCTCACCGGCAGGTGGCCGAGGGCAGCGGTGGCGCTCTGGGCGCGCGGCTCGTCAGCCCGGCCACGTACACACGCCCACCGCGAGCGGCGGCGTGTTGCACACCATACCGCTCGGGCAGGTCGTGCCCAGCGGGCATGACAGCTCGCAGATGTGGGTGAGCAAGTTGCAACTCCTCATAGCCGTGCCGCCCGACGGCATGGCGCAATCCGTCGTGGCCGTGCAGGTGGCGGCGCAGTAGCTGAAGTTCGTCGCCGGCAGACCACTCATGGTCTTCTGGCAGGTCTCGTTCGTCGCGCACACGCTGTTCGTGCACGCGCCGGCGTACATGCCCGCCGCCAGGCTCGAGCCTGCGTCGCCGTGCACGGCGCCGTCCTGGGTGTGGCTCATGGCGCTGTCACCGGTCTGCATGACCGCGCTGTCTTTGGCCGCGGTGCTCGCATCGTTCGTCGCGGGGTTCGGCCCCGAATCGCTGGTGGCTGGCAGTGGGGTGCCGGTGTCGTGTGTGGTCGCGGCATCCGGAGTGGTGGCGCTGCCGCCGCACCGGCACGGGGCCCAGACTTTGTCCGCCTGGCACACCTGGGTGGTGAGCGTTTCGGGCGGGCAGAGGCACACCCGCGTCGCGCCAGGTTTGCAGGGGATCTTCGGGGTGCACGCTGCAAGCGAGCTGCACGCGAGCAGCGAAACGACCAAGGGAAGCCCGAGATTCATCGTACGTCCTCCGACTGGCGCAGCCCGATCCGTGCGGCCGTGCGACCTGTGTCCCGCGATCCCGGGCGCTGTCTGGGAGCCTGTCGGAGAAAGCCGGACCGAGGGCTTCGAGTCGATTCTCGAGACAGGTTCTTGTGCGAAACCGCAGGAATACTGCGTGGTATTTTGAGGATTTTGCACAAGAAGATGTCCGAGAAGCGGCCGAAGACCGACGGGAGCGCTTTCTCCGACAGGCTCCTAGCACGGACCACCCGCCCGGCCAAAGCACGCCGTTGGCGAGTTGGCGAGCGCGAACAGAGTCGGGGCGAAGACCGTTGGTTGCCGGTGGTCGGGGACGAACGCGAGTGCGCGTCTCAGCCGTCGGAGCGAGGGTGGCCGGCGTCGTCGTCGCCGTGAGCGGGCGGTGGGGTCGGCACTGCGGCATCGCTCCCCGGGAGCACGCCGGTCGCGGCATCGTCGTGGTCGTGGTCCGTGCCGTCTCCGGGGTGGCCGCGCACTCCTCCACCGGGCGTGCCCACGGAACCGTCTGCACCCAACCCTGCATCGCCCTGCGCCCCAACCCCGCTCGATCCGCCGTCGGCGGGCACGTACGTGCCCAGCACGACGGCGTGTCCGGCGTCGCAGTTGCACAGCAGAAGCAGGCTCGCGGCGAGCAAGCCAGCGTGAGCGCGGCGCTTCATGGCGTGCTCGGGCAACCCTTGCGCACGTGCGCAGCCAGCGGCGAGTGTGCAGAGCGTGCGAGGAAGATCGCCGCGGCACGTTCGGCCTCGGCGCGCTCACCGGCGGCGCACAGCGACAACACCCGCAGGCCGTCGCGTTCCTCGCTCAGCATGCCGCTCGGGAAGCGCGCGGCGTGTTCGCGCAAAAGCGCGAGCGCAGCCTGCGCACGTCCTTCGCGTAGCGCGACCGATGCCTGGCGCACCAAGTCGAGCTCCTCCTCGATCCGAGGGCTGGCCGCAGCCTGCGGGGCAGCGGTCGCGGCGGCAGTCGGCGTCGTTGCCACGGTCGCGAGCTCCGCCGCCGTCAGATGCGGCTGGTGCACGCTGCGGTGGGGCAACGGGCGCGCCATGCTGCCGGGTACGCTGATGCGCCCGTGCGCTTGGGTCGGCACCGGTGCGTCTGTCGGTGTGGCGGGTGCTGCGACCGGCGCCATGGCCGCGGGGTCAAGCTGGGCGCTGGGCACGGTCGCTGATGCGTTTGCCGCAGCGGCTGCGGTCGAGTCGCCGTGCGTGGTCTCTGCGAGCGGCTGCGCGTGGCGCGCCGCGATGGCGTGCCGCGAGTTGGCAGGCGCGGCCGCCATGTCGCGTTGCTGCGCTACGCGGTCTGCGTGTTTGTTCGCCGTGTACACGCTTGCGGAGGCCACCGTGCCGGTCAGCGCGGCCGCCAGCAGCCACTTGGCGCCGCCGCTCAGCAGCGCGCCGGCGCCGCTGCCAACCTTGAGCGTGGAACCTGCAGCCACGCTGCTTCCGCCAAGGCTTGCGCTCGCGCTCGCGTGCGCACCGGCACCCACTGCGACCGCAGCCGCCGTCGCGGCCAGCACGTTCCGCCGTACGCGTTGCCGGTCTTCGTCGGTCGGGCTCATCGCGTCACGCGCGACCTCGAGCAAGCGTGCCGCGTCGGCAGGAAGATCATTCATGGCCGCCTCCAGTGTCTTTCGCCGTACGTTCGGCGACCGCCTGTGCGAATTCCTGGCGCACCGCGCGCAAGCGCGAATACACGGTGTTCACGTTCAGGTCGAGCATCTCTGCGATCTCCGGTGGCCGGACCTGTTCCAGCTCCGCCAGCACGAACACCGCGCGCTTGTCGTCGTTCAGTGTGTCGAGAAAGGCTTCGACGAAGCGCATGGCTTCGGCCTTGGCCGTGCCGTCGAACGGCGAGTGTTCCTGCGCGCTCTGCAGCGTCTCCGGCAGCGGCACCTGCGGGCCCTTGCGCTTGGCCGAGCGGCGGTAGTCCCGGGCCACGCGCAGCGCGATGCCAAACAGCCAGCTGCGGATATGGGCGCGAGCCTCGAACTCCCGCAGGCGCCTGTGCACCACGATGAAGACATCCTGAGCGGCGTCGTCGACCGAGGCCGGCGGTACACCGAGGCCACGCACACTTCGCCACACGAAGTCGAAGTGGGCCTCGTAGACCGCGTCGAAAGTCAGCGCTACGGCCGGGTTTTCGCTCAAAGACGACGCCCGCCCGACGGTCGCGGCGGTAACGGCGTGGGCTTCGGACGCGAGCGTGCTCATCTCAGCCGTTAATGGCCGGTCCGCGAGTGTTCTGTCACTTGGTTTGGACAAAGACGCTCAGCTCCAAGCTTTCCGTGATGCGCTGCGGCTCGTGCACCTTGCCCAGCCCCAGCACCACGAAGCGCCGCCGGGACAGCGGTGCGCCCAGGCGTGCGCTCGCGCGCACCCCGAGCCAGCTCACAACGTGCCACGTCAGGGCCGCGCCTGCATCGAGCGCCACGCTGGTGTCGCTGCCCTGCTGGGCCTGCGCTCCGACGCCGTGCGCCTGGCCCGAGAGCGAGAGCAGGCTCGCCCCGATCACGGGGCCTGCGGACAGCACGCCGAAGTGCCAGTCGTAGCCCACGTGCAGGGCCGCGCCGACCAGCGACAGGTGCGTGTCGACGCGCGAGGTTTGCGGTGCACGTTGCAGCTGCGCGGGCAACGCCGAGCCCGAGAGCTCCGCGCGCAGCGCGC
>DASVHQ010000012.1:0-9595 GCA_036382515.1 Polyangiales bacterium
TGGCCAAGAGCTGCGGTCGCGTCATCGACCTCTTGGATCCGATCGTGCGCGACATCTTCAACAAGTGCGTGAGCTCGGGCTACACGGCATTCGATGCGACGAGCATGCCCGTGCTCGACCACGAGCATCCGCTGGGAATACGCAGCGGCGCGCTGTGGCTGCTGCAGGGAGATCATTGCTACTCGTACTTCATGTACGCCGACAGCGGCCATGCTCATCACCTTGAAACCAAGCTCAAGGGCTACAAGATCGCCAGCACGATGTGCGACGGCTCGGCGACCAACAACTGCATCGAGCGCCTCGGCGCCACTCGCGGCGGGTGCAACTCGCATGCGCGCAGAAAGCTCGTCGAAGCGCTGCGCGGTGGCGATCACCGAGCCCTCTACGGACTCACGCTTTATGGGCACCTCTTTCACGTCGAGGCCGAGTCCAAGCGCGCGAACGAGACCGTCGCGGAGCGCTTTGCGCGCAGAGCGCGCGACAGTGCCGGGTGGGTCGCCGAGCTTCGTGCATGGCTCGATGCGCGGCGACAAGATGTCGAGCCCAAGAGTGTGCTGGGCAACGCGCTCGGCTACATGCACAGGCAGTGGGAGCGGCTGACGCTCTTCATGCGCGATCCGCTCATGGAGCTGACGAACAACGAAGTCGAACGCGATCTGAGGACCTGGGTGCTCGACCGGAAGACATGGCTTTTCTGCGGCCACGAGCAGAGTGCGCGACGGACCGCCGATGCGCTCACGATCATCACGACGTGCAAGAAACTTGGAATCGACCCGCGCCGCTACATCCGCGACACGCTGCGGAAGATCCTCGACGGCGACAAAGACCTGAACGCGCTCTTGCCGGAGACCTACAAGGCCGCCATCGAGCGCGCAGCGCGCGAAGCTGAGAAGAGCGCGCGGCACGCAGCTTGACAGCGGCTCAGCGCGGCTTGGGCGCAACGTGCGCGTGCACGAACGCGCATGCGACCTCGGCCAACCGCGCCTCGAGCTGTCCCGACAACTCGAGAAAGCTCGCCCACAACACATCATGCTCGGTCAGCGTCGCGCGCACGCACACCGTGCCAGCATGCTGTCGACGGCGACGATACGGCAGCAGGCCTCGGCTCCGACACAGCGCGAGGAACAGCGGCGTCGTGAAGGACTCGCCGATCCGATAGACCTGCTCGAACGAGCCTTCGACCACCTCGGCCGTGATCTCTCCGTCTTGCCCCACGCAGAACGCGAGGTGCATAGGCGTCGGCGCGGAGGACTCGTACGGGTCCAGCTGAATGACAGGCGGGCGCGGCGAATCGGCCATGGACGCTCACGTCGCACGCCCCACGGCCCGGCGCAACGGGTCAGGATATGCGATCTCCCACCGCTGCGGCGACGGCGCTCGCGGAGGGCTTACTCTGCAGCGGTATCTTGAGCTGTCCAGCGTAGCGCGCAGCGACGTTCTGCTCTGGATGCGGCCGCTGGCGGCTGCGCGGCTCTATGACGAGCAGGGCCTCGCCTCGGCCAGGAGCGACTGGCCGCTGCCGAGGCCAGAGGCAGGGTGTCAGCTGCCACACTGGTAGGGCGCGACAGCGACGTTCGTGGGCTCAGGGACCCCAAGAACCGGGATTCGGAAAGCAGTAGCGGGCGCGTCCGGTCCTTCGGCATTGGCGCCAGGACGCGTGTACCACAAGCTCAGACCATCGTAGGTGACATCCACGGCCTGCCCCCAGTGCTGCACCTCTTGGTCGAAGCGCAGCCCATTACGGAACGGGATCGGATCCGGGATCTGAAACCGGTACAGCGACGTATATCCGAAGTTGTGACGGGTCGAAGCGTGAGGCTGGCCCGTGTAGGCTGCGCTGAAGCGCTGATTCGAACACCAGGCGTATCCGTAATAGTCTTCCGTGCCCGTGCCGAAGAAACTCGGGAATCTGTCGTCGTCGACGTAGATCTTCTCGTCTCCTTCGCCCCACCAACCAATCGAACGATTCACCACGTTGAGCCCGTTGCCGACAAAGAAGCCCTCACCATGCATCGTGACGAGGTTCCAATCACGGGGCGGGCTGCTGGGGAAGGTGTCGGGGGCGTGCCAGTGCGCCCGAAAGTGCAGGCTTCGTGAGCCCCACGCGTAGTCGCTGTGCACGACCTCGGTGAGTACCTCGGTCGTGCCTACGCCCGTGTTGCTCAGCAAGATCTCGGCTTGTCTTGCGAACGGCATGGGCCAGCGTGACACCAGCACGCCGTCGGCGCTCACGCCGATAGGAACGCTGTTGACGGCGTCGAGCGCGACTTCTGCGGCGAAGAAATCGCTCAGTGGCACGTGCACAGTCTCTTCGCCGTCGAAACGGATCGTCAAGATCGTCCCGCGCAGCACGGCGGGTTCCAGGTGCGCGGGCTGCATGCGCAGCTCCAACAGGACACCTCCGGTGGGACCCGCTTGGATCGTAGCACTCGACCGCGCGGCATCCGCCGTATCCAGCACGAGTGTCGTGTGGTCGCCACGATCGGTAGCTCGCGTGTCCGGACGTAGGCTCGACAAACGCTGACTCGCGAGGTGTCTAGTGCAGGCGGTTCGAGACAGCACATCGCCGTCCAGCGTTTCGATCCGAGTTCCCGGATCGTAGGCCCGATACGAGACGTGATAGTAGAGATGAGCATCACTGGGCGAGGTCACTGTCACCCGACACGAGCGCGCGTACGGGATTGGGAAGTAGAGCGTGTGACCGGCAGCGGCGGTGGAGCCGAAGGGTTGCGCGTAGGGCTCGACCTGGCCGTCCAGCAAGGCTTTGGTGTCGGCCTCGATCGTCGGCGTACTGCTTCCGTCGAGATAGATGCGCATCACGCCCGTCGGCGCCGCAGACCACAATCGAGTCAACACGCCAGGGCCAGTGACGTCGAGCAAGACGAGAGGCGTTCCGGCCTTCAGCTGCGCCCAGTCGTGATTCGCAAACCAGTTCGGGTCCCCGGGCTGCGCGGTGTCCGAGCTTCGATCGTGACTCGATGCGAGCCCGGCGACGTAGTGAGGGTGCGGCAGCTCGGTCAGCGCCGACAGATCGATCATCTCGCGCAGCAAGCGATCGAGCGTGACGTCGTGCGTCGTCGCGCCCGACGAGGTTGCGCAGGCCGCAGCGTTCTGTTCACTGCCGGCGTCGGCGGCGCTGCTCGCATCGCCGCCCGCATCGCGCGGCAGGCAGTAGCTCAGCTGGGGCTCGGGGCCGCAGCGTTGCTTGTCGCCAGCGGCGCTCAGCGAGCCTGCGCCGGATGCTCCAAGGTCGGACTGACAGCCCTCTGCCGCAAGCTGCAGAACGAACAGTGCCGCGACGCAGCTCACGCGAGCACGCCGACGCGTGCCGCCGGCGCGTCGTGTCACCAACATCGGCTCACGCAAGCAGGAGGGTTCGCGCCGACGAAAGCCACTATGGATTGCCCATCGCGCCGCCCGCCACCTTGCCACCGTCGTTGATCTTGCACTTCACGTAGCTGAAGGCCCGGGCGACGAAGCGCATGGGCCTCGATCGCGCCACTCCCGAACTGATTGGGCCGGGAATGGCCACGACCGAAGCTAAGTACGCGCAACTACTAGTGACCCCGACGGGACTTGAACCCGTGTTACCGACGTGAGAGGCCGATGTCCTAACCGCTAGACGACGGGGCCAAGAAACATTCTCACTGCCTGATTGCTCAGGGGTTCGGGGACTAGGATTCGAACCTAGATATCCAGAGCCAGAATCTGGAGTCCTGCCGTTGGACGATCCCCGAATGGGCGCCTTATTTACGGGGAGCGGGGATCGGTGTCAAGTCACGAGATTGCGAAGACTTGCGCCTCACTTGGCTTCGGTGACGCGGTCCAGGCGGGCCTGGGCGACGTGCATGTCGATGGAAGCGTTTGCGAGGTCCAGACGGGCCCTGCGCAGCTCGGATTCGGCGTCGATGACGTCGGTGGCCACGGCGGCACCGGCGCGGAATTGCTCCCGCCGCACGCGGTAGCTCTCCTCCGCAGCCGCTATGCCTGCCTGCGACAACTGCATGGCTTCGCGCGAGGCGCCGTAGTCCTGGTAGGCCTGCGTAACCTCGATCTTGAGGCCGTCCTCGAGGGCCTGCAGGTCGGCGAGCGTCTGCGCGAGATCGGCCCGGGTCTGACCCTCGGCCTTGTTCGCCGTCAGGAGGTCGTTGGGCGACCAGCTCAGCTGCGCATAGGCGGCCCAGTCCGTACGCACGCTGTGCACGTACATCGAGTAGCGCTGGTTCGGATCGGCGAGTGTGGCGGAGCCTCCGACCGCGAACCTCGGCAACTTGTCGCCCTGCTGGGCGTCGAGGCTCTGCTGGTGAACGTTCGCGAGCGTGCGCAGCGCTTTGATCTCCGAGCGGCGCTCGAGCGCCAGTGCCAGAAGCGCATCGGGCGTCTGGGTCAACTCCGGCAACGGATGCTCGACGTCCTCCCCGATGGTGATGTCGTCGCTGCCTTCGAGGTGGGTGATGGAGTAGAGCGCGGATCGCGCCACGGCGACCCCGGCTTGCGTGCGCGCCACGGCCACGCTTGCAGCCGCAATCTGCGCGTCCGCGCGCATGAGCTCCACGCGCGCAAGTGTGCCGGCGCTCACCAGCGCTTCGACATCGCGGCGATGCGCGCGAGCCTGCTCGAGCGCCGCACGCGCGACCGACAATGAGGCCCGACCACGCGCGTAGTTCCAGAACGCCTCGCGGGCCCGCAACGCGATGGTCTGCGCCTCGGCTTCGGCCTGATATTTCTGGACCTCGGCCGCCTGCTGCGCCGCGCGATAGCGCGGCAGGATGCTAAAGAAGAGCTGGCTCACCGGATAGGCGACCGTGCCCTGCAGCATGAACTGGTCCTTGATGACGTCCGGGAACTTGAACGGTTTGCCCGAGGCTGCGGGGTTCAGGTAGCCGTCGGCTCCGAGCTTGGTCCAGTTGAGCGGGATCGCTCCGCTGAAGTCGAACGGTACTGGCAGCGGAGTCGCCTCGCTCAGGCGCGTGTAGCGCGCGGTGATATCCACGCGCGGATACACGGCCAGGTAGACTTGATCGGCCGCCATACGAGCCTTCTCACCCGCAGCCTCGACCTTGGCGATCGAAGGCGCTGTCTGCACCGCGCGCTGCGCCACTTGATCGTTCGTCATGCTCGGCCCGGGGCCGCGCAGGGCGCTGGCGAGGTCGAACTGATCCGGCGGCGGAGCTTCGACCGGCGCCTGCGCGGTCTGCACGGCCGCATCGGGCGCAGCTGTTGCGGCTACAGGCGACGCTGCGGTCGGTGCCACACCGGCCGAGACTGCCGCGACCGGCGCCGCAGCCTTCGACGCAGGCGCCTGCGCGGTCTGCGCCCACAGCGACGTTGCCGCCGTCAGCAACAGCCCGGTGACACCGACGAACACGAGAGTTGAACTCAAGCCTGCGCGCATGTAGCCCTCCGAAGGACAGCAAGGACGCGCGTATCTTGCCCTAAATGCCCGGCAGCGCGACTGCTTTCTTCGGGTCGAGTCGGACGAGCGCGGGGCCGCTGTATCAGATACGCATCGGGCGCCCGGTACCGGGTTGGCCTACGTCAGCTGTGGGTACGCGAAGCGACCGCGAGCGTTTCACGGCTGCTCGCGGCGACGGAACAACGGGCGCGGGTCGTCGGCGGCAGCCTGGTAGGTGACCGAATACTCACGGAACGCGTTCACGGCGCCCTCCATGTCTTTGCCGGCCTTGAGTTCGAAGGCGTTGAAGCCGCAGCGCTCCATGTAGAAGAGCTGATCGCGCAGCACATCGCCGACGGCGCGCACCTCGCCCTTGTAGCCGTAGCGATCGCGCAACAGGCGCGCGGTGCTGTAGCCGCGACCGTCCTTGAAGCCCGGGAACTCGATGGCGATGACTGCGAGTTCGGGCGCAACGTCGGCGACGAGCTTGGCTTCCTGGTTACTGCGCAAGCGCACGCCGACTTTGCCCGGGCGCTTGTGCAGCGCAGCACGCAGCTCGCGGTAGCGATCGAGGCTCACGATCAAGTCGCCGTACGTGGGCAGCTCTTCGCCGTCCGCCACGTGCACGAAGCTGTCGTCCACGAGCTTCCTGTCTTTAATGATTCGCATGCGCGGCCTCCTGTAGCTGCTGCGGCGCGGGGTAAAGCACTTCCTTGAAGGGCGTAAGGCCGAGGCGCCGCACGACGTCGATGAACGCGTCGTCGGCAGAGCTGCGCAGCTCGAGGTAACGCTTGAGCACCGTGTCCACGGCGTCCACGATTTCGCCGCGCGGGAACGCGCGACCGAGCGTCTCGCCGATGCTGGCGTCGTGACCGGGCGAGCCGCCGAGCATGAGCTGGTAGTATTCCTCGCCCTGCTTGTCGATGCCGAGGATGCCGATGTTGCCGACGTGGTGATGTCCGCAGGCGTTGATGCAGCCGGAGATCTTCAAGCTGATGTCGCCCAGGTCGTTCTGGTAGTCGACGTCCTCGAAGCGCTGCATGATCTCCATGCCCACCGGGATCGAGCGCGCGTTGGCGAGCGCGCAGTAGTCGAGGCCCGGGCACGCGATGATGTCGGTGAGCTTGTTGGCGTTGGCGGTGGCCAGGCCCAGCGACTTGAGCTCGGCATGCAACGCCGGCAAGTCGTTGACTTTCACGTCGGGCAGCACGAGGTTCTGCGTGTGCGTGACGCGCAGCTCACCGAAGCCGAAGCGCTCGGCGAGATCGGCCACGCGCTCCATCTGATGGTCGGTGAGGTCACCGGGCGGCGTGTCTTTCTCTTTCACCGAGACGGTGACCGCGACGTAGCCTGGTTGCTTGTGCAACGTAGTGTTGTTCTGCACGAAGCGGCCGAGCTCGCGATCCTTGCCCAGCTTGAGCGCCGAGAGGAGAGCGTCTGCCGCCGGCAGCTTCTGGTACGCCGGCGGCGCGAAGTCCTTGGCGACGCGCGCGATCTCTTGGGCGCTGAGCTTGAGCGGGCCGTCTTTGATCTGGGCCCACTCCTCATCGACCTGCGCGGCGAACGCCTCTACCCCGAGCGCGTTCACCAGGATCTTGATGCGCGCCTTGTAGATGTTGTCGCGCCGACCGTGCAGGTTGTAGACCCGCAGCACGGCCTCCAGATACGAGAGCAGGTCTTCGCGCGCGACGAACGGCGCGATCACCGGTGCGATGAGCGGCGTGCGGCCCATGCCGCCACCGACCAGCACTTCGAAGCCACGCACGCCCGCAGCGTTCTGCACCAGGCGCACGCCGATGTCGTGGAAGCGCACGGCGGCGCGGTCAACGTCGGGCGTGGAGCTGACGGCGATCTTGAACTTGCGCGGCAGCGCCGCAAACTCGGGATGGAACGTGGACCACTGACGGATCAGCTCGGCCCACGGACGCGGATCTTCCAGCTCGTCACGCGCCACGCCCGCGAAGTGATCCGAGGTCACGTTGCGCACGCAGTTGCCGCTGGTCTGGATCGCGTGCATCTGCACCGTGGCCAGCTCGGCCAGGATCTTCGGCACGTCGTCGAGCTTGGGCCAGTTGTACTGCATGTTCTGACGCGTGGTCAGATGGCCGTAGCCCTTGTCGTAGACGCGCGCGATGTGGGCGAGCTTGCGCAGCTGCTGCGACGACAGCGTGCCGTAGGGGATCGCCACACGCAGCATGTACGCGTGCAGCTGCATGTACAGGCCGTTCTGCAGGCGCAGCGGCTTGAACTCGTTCTCGGTGATCTCGCCTGCGAAGCGCCGCTCGACCTGACCCTCGAACTGCTTGGCGCGCTCTTCGACGATGCGTTGATCGTATTCGTCGTACTGGTACATGGCTATCTCCCCCGCTCAGTGCGTGTGGATGCGCGGATCGGGCCGGCGCACGCGAATGGTTGGGCCAGCCGCCCGGATGCGCTCGCGGGCGCTCAGCGCGTCGATGCCATCGGGCAACTCGGCGACCTCGATCAAGTACGGGTCGGCGAGGATCGCTTCCATGCCGAGCGCAAGCTTGCGCAGCGCCTCGGCGTCGGCCTTGGTCGCGAAGCGGCCAGCCTCGGCGAGCACACGCGTCACGCTCTTGTCGGCGCGCAGGTAAGCCACCCCGCCCTCGCTCGTGAAGTTCGCGGTCACGACCCATTTCAGCGGCTGTGTCTCAGGCATGGCGGGACTCTGTTCCGCGGCGTGGGATAATGCAATGCTATTATCTTGATGCCTGCGATTCCAATAGGTTATTGATTCCCGCACTGATCCCCGCGAATCTCCATGAATTTGAACCACCTACGCGTGTTCTCGGAGGTCGCCCGCGAGCGCAGTCTCACGCGGGCGGCGCGCGCGCTGCGGGTCAGCCAGCCGGCCGTGTCCAAGCAGTTGGCCGACCTGGAGGCCGACCTGGGCGCGCATCTCTTCGACCGGCTGCCGCGCGGCGTGCGCCTGACGGCCGCGGGCGAGGTGTTGTACGAGCACGCGCAGCGCATCCTGAGCGCCGAGCAAGCGGCCGAGGCCGAGCTGCGTGACATGGCGCAGCTGCGGCGCGGGCGCTTGTCGATCGGCGCCAGCACCACCATCGGCAGCTACCTCATTCCGAGCCTGTTCGGTGAGCTGCATCGCGCCCACCCCAAGGTCGAGCTGCAGCTGCAGATCGCCAACACGGCGGTGGTGCAGGCGGCCGTGCTCGACAACACGCTCGACCTGGGGCTGACGGAGGGCTTCGTCAGCTCCGAGGCGCTCACGACCGAGGTGGTGGCGCACGACGAGATGGTGGTGATCGCGGCGCCGGGGCACGCGGCCTTGCGCCGCTCTTCGCTGCATGCCCGCGATCTGCGCGAGCTGCCCGTGCTGATGCGCGAGCGCGGCTCCGGCACGCGCGACGTGGTCGAGGCTGCGCTGCGCACGCTGGGCGTGGAGATCGTGCCGATCATGGCGCTGGGCAGCACGGAAGCGCTCAAGAACGCGGTGCTGCACGGCCTCGGCATCGCGATCGTGTCGCGGCTGACCGTGGAGCAGGAGCTGCACACTGGGCGCGTGCACGAGGTGCGCGTCAGCGACCTGCACATCCGGCGCGACCTGCACCTCATCACGCTCAAGGGCAAGCAGCTCAGTCGGCCGATGGCGGCGTTCGTCGAGGTGCTACACAAGCGACAGCGCGCGCTGAGCAGCCCGCCGCGTGGCGATGCCTACGTGATCTGAATCGAAAAACCGTCTGCCAGATTGTCACGGCGACGCCGGAGGGCCGCGCCAGAATGTCGCCCACGTTGCTCGAAAAGCGTGGTAATCCGCGGCCCTGAGAGTGGACCGATGTTTGCATACCCGGAAACCATGATGCGCACCTTCGCCCGAGTGATCACGCTCTGCCTGCTCTTGCCGCTCGCCTGGGCGGCACGGCCTGCACTGGCACAGGGCACCACGACCACCACCACGACCACGGGCAGCATTCCCGTCACGCTCCTGCGCGTCGCCGGCGCGGCTTACAACACGGTCGCCAAGCTGCCGATCAACGCCAAGGCGTGCAACACGCCAAGTCTGCCGCTGGAATTCAAAGTGACGCTGCCGGGCGGCTCGTCGAACCAGCCGTTCCTGCAGGTCTGGTTCGGCAGCAGCTGCAACGCCATGAACGCCCGCACGACCACGATCACCACGGCCTGCAGTTCACTCACAACTGTCACCGTCGCGAGCTCGGACAC
>DASVHQ010000013.1:0-4198 GCA_036382515.1 Polyangiales bacterium
CGGGATGATCTCGCCGGCCTTTTCGATCACGACCGTATCGCCGACGCGCACGTCTTTTTCGGCGACGTAGTCGATGTTGTGCAGCGAGGCGCGCGAGACCACCGTGCCGCTCACGCTGACCGGATCGAGGTTGGCCACCGGCGTGAGCGCGCCGCTGCGCCCGACGTCGCTCTCGATGCTGCGCACCACGGTGGCTACCCGCTCGGCGGCGTATTTGTAGGCGATGGCCCAGCGCGGAAAGCGCGCCGTGGTGCCCAGAAGATCGCGCTGCGAGAGCTCGTCCACTTTCACCACGACGCCGTCGGTTTCGTAGGGCAGAGCGTCACGCTGCTGGTCGAAGCGCGCGATGAACGTCAGCAGCTCATCGAGGTCCGTGCACACCTGATGCAAGCCGTGTGTGGGCAAGCCCAGCTTGGCGAGCGCGTCGAGCGTGGCGTGGTGGCTGGGGTAATAGCGCTCGACCAGCTCGTAGAAGAAGGCTCGCAGCGGGCGCTGCGCGGTCTCGCGCGTGTCGAGCAAGCGCAGTGAGCCGGCCGCGGCGTTGCGCGGGTTGGCGAAGGGTTCTTCGTCGCGAGCGATCCGCGCCTCGTTGATGATCTCGAGGTCGCGCTTGTAGATCACGACCTCGCCGCGCAGCGTGAGCACGCGCGGTTCGGGCACACAGAGCGGCACCGCACGGATGGTGCGCACGTTGTCGGTGACGTCTTCGCCCAGCTTGCCGTCGCCACGCGTGGCGCCGAGCGCCAGCAAGCCGTCGCGATACACCACCGAGAGGCTAGCGCCGTCGAGCTTGGGCTCGGCGACGTAGTGCACGACACTGCCGCTGCGCAGGCCGTCTCGCACGCGCCGATCGAACTCGCGCACTTGCGCTTCGTCGTAGGTGTTGTCGAGCGAGAACATCGGATACGGATGCTCGACCTTGGTCACGCCCGCGCGCGGCGCGCCGCCGACGCGCTGCGTGGGCGAGCTGGGCTGCACCAGCTCGGGGTGGGCGCGTTCGAGGGCCTGCAGCTCGGCGAAGAGTGCGTCGTACTGCCGGTCGCTGATGCGCGGTGCATCGAGCACGTAGTAAGCGTGGTCGTGCTCGGCGATCTCGCGACAGAGTTGGCTGTGGCGGCGGCGTGGATCCATCGGAGAAAAGCCCGCTTTCACGGCCGGCCGGTGGCATTGTGGCGGCGGCTGCGAGCTCTGTTACAGTACACCAAACCAAGGCGGGTCGAGCGCTGATCGCTGCCGCCTTTGACCGCCCCCATTTTTCGAGGAAGCACTCTTGCGTCGCGCCGCCATCTTTCCGCTGCTCGGGCCGGCGCTGGTCCTGTACCTGATCGCCGACGTGGCCTCGCTGCGCGGTGAGCTCGACGGGCTCGGCTACGCGATCGCTCTTTTGGCCGTCTCGCTCTCTTTCGCGATCGTCGGGCGCGGGGCGCGTACGGGCGAACGCGGCAGCCGCTCGGTCGCGCTGCTGGGCCTGTGCTCGGGCGTCGCGCTCTTGCCGCTGCTCACCGACGAGCCGCTGCGCATCTCCGTCGAGCTCGCGCAGACCGCCGCGCTGGTCACGCTCGGTGCGCTCGTGCTCGACCTCGCGCTCTGCGTCCCCGACCGCGTGCTGTCCGTGCGCGTGAGTAGCGCGCTGCGCTGGGCGGCCGTGGTCGCCGCCGTCAGCTGCGGTCTGGCGTCGGCGCTGGTGCAGGGTCCCGTGTTCGCGCCGCTCGGTACGCCCTGGCTCTTGCCCGAGCTGTATCTGCACGCCGCGCCGGCATTCGCCGCGGTGGCCGTCATGGCGGCGCTCGTGCTGCGCCTCTCGCGTCGGCGTCTGGGCAGTGGCCCCGAAGCGCTGGCTTCCAATGGCTGGGCGGTGCTTGGGCTCGCGCCCGCCGCGCTGTTGTGCGTGGTGCTGTTCGCGCGGCATCTGATCGCCGGCGTGTGGTCGATCTCGCTCTTGCGGCTGTTCGGCACGCTGTGCGCGCCCAGCTTGTACTTCGGACACCTGTGGTTGCTCGACCCCTCGCGACGTCTGTCGGCGGGACGCGCCACGCGCGACTTCGCGGCCGGCGCCGCCACGCTGGGCCTGGTCGCGCTGGCCGTGGTGCGCACGCGCGAGTACATGCCGCACGCGCCCGTGGCCCTGGCCTTGTGGACGGCTGCCACGTTGCTCCTTGCGTCCAGCCTGCTTCACACGCTGCGGCCGTTGTCGCTCCGCTGGCTTGCGCCGGCCGGTGGGGCGCTGCTGGAGCAGTTGCAGCTGCTGCAGGGCAGCATGGGCGGAGTGCACACGCTCGAAGGCTTGGTCCGCGTGGTGCTCGCGGCGTTTCGGCGAGCGGCGGGCACGGCGGCCCAACCGCTGCTCTACGGCTTCGACCCGGCCTTCGAGGGTCGCATCGATGCAGCGGGCGAGCCGCACCTGTGCGAGCGCGCACTGCACCCGGCCATTCTCTCGCACCTGCGCGAGCAGCCGGCGGAGATCCTGGTGCGCGCACCACTCGAGGCCCGGATCGTCCGCGAACCGCCGCTGCGACCGTTGATCGAGGCACTGGTCGAGCTCGATGCGCTGTGCGTGCTGCCGCTGTTCACCGACGGCGAGCTCGAAGGTGCGCTGATCGTGCCGCGCGGCAGTCGGCGCGCGTCGCTCACGCTCGAGGAGCTGGCCGCGCTGCGTGAGCACGCGCGCTGGCTGGCCGGCTTCGTCAGTGTGTTCTCGGCCAAGGGGCGCGCGCAGGCACGCGCGCACGAGCTGGTCGTCACGCATGGTCGCTCCGAGTCACGCATCGAGCTGCTCGAAGATGAAGGGACTCGCCTGCGGGCCGACGTCGAGGTCTTGCATGCCGCAGGCCCGGCACGCGCGCAGGCTGCGCCGCTGATCGCTTATAGCGCCGCGATGCGCGACGTGGTCGATCGCCTGCGTCCGCTGTGCGCGCACGACGTTCCTTTGCTCTTCATCGCCGAGGCCGGAGTGAGCGTCGAGCCGCTGGCGCGCTTTGTCCACACCGAGTCCGCGCGCGCGAGCGAGGCGTTCCTCTCGGTCGACTGCACCGCGCTCAAGCCCGAGCAGGCTTGCGCCGTGCTCTTTGGCGGCGTGCAGGCTGGCGTGCGCCATCCCGGTGCGCTGCGGCTTGCCGCCGCCGGAACGCTCTTGCTCAACGACGTGGCCGCGTTGCCGGTCGAGGCGCAACGCATGCTGGTGGCGGCGCTGGCATCGCGCACGGGTCGGCCGCTCGAAGGTGGCGAGGCGTATCCGTTGTCGGGCCGGGTCACCGCCAGCTCGCGCGTCGATCTCGAGGCTCTGGCGCAGGCCGGTGGCTTCGATAGCGAGCTCGGGTCACGCTTGTGCGCCGTGGCCTGTCGCATCCCGCCCTTGCGCGAACGCCGCCAAGACATCGCCTCGCACGCCCTTTTGGCCGTGGACCGCGCGTGCAAGCGTCTGGGGCACGCGCCGGTCGGCTTCGAGCCGGCGGCTCTCGAACAGCTGAGCGCACTCGACCTCACCGGCAACGAGCGGGAGCTCGAGGCGCTGATCGAACGCGCGGTGGTCCAGTGTCGCAGCGAGCGCATCAGTGTGGCGGACCTGCCGCTGATGGCTGCAAGCGCGCTGCGCTCCGACGTAGGCCCGCTCGAGGGCACGCTCGAGGAGGTCGAGCGCCGCGCGCTGCAGCACGCGCTCTCGCGCGCCGGCGGCAACAAGAGCGAGGCCGCGCGCTTGCTCGGTCTGCCGCGCACGACCTTCCTCGACAAGCTGCGCCGCCACAAGCTGGACGACGGCACGCGCGAGAGCTCGTCGCCGCCGAACTGAAGCGTTCGGGCTGGGCTGGGTCCGGCGCGAGCGAGCAGTCCACGCCGGCTCACGCGGCAGCGACCACCATGCGCGTCACGCGCCCGTGAGGCGCAGCACCAGCGGCCAGCCCCACAGCACACCGAGCACGAGCGAGATCACACCCGCCAAGCCGCTGAGCGCGACCTGCACATGCGCGCGCTGCGCGAGCTGGCGCAAGGGCCAACCTGCGAGGCCAGTCAAAAGCGCCATGCCCACGATCGAGCCCGCGCCGAATAGCAGCATGTACACCAGGCCCGAGCCGAGCGACGGCATGCTCGCAAGCGCCAGCGCCGTGAGCGCGCCGCTGCCGGCCATGCCGTGCACGAGCCCGATCATCAGTGGGCGCCGCGCCATGGTCCAGCGGCCGACGTGCAAGTGATCGGCGGGCCC
>DASVHQ010000014.1:0-10107 GCA_036382515.1 Polyangiales bacterium
CATCGCGGCACCCAACAAAGGATGTCTCAGCGCATGGCGATGCAGGCGTGGCGTACATTCACGGAAGACGTGAAGGTCTCCCGCGAGTACCAGCTCGACGACCTCGTGCTCACGGGACGAGTCGCGCTGTTACGAGCCGCCAAGGGCAGCACGGAGGCCGTCGCGGAACACGCGGGGATCTCGCCGAAATGGGCGGGCCACTATAGCGAGCATCTGCTCGACTCGCCTTCGAGCACCGCGCGGGATGCGCTCCTGCAGATCAACAAGCAACGCAAGCAGGGCTAACATCGGCTTCAACGTCGTGTGTGCTGGGGCGGGCGGGGCCGCGGCCTGGAACGGCGTCGTTCGCATGTAGGCGCGTAGTCCGGACGACCACGCGGCTGCCTGAACTACCTACCATTCGAGAACGATCGGCGGATTGACCGGTCGGTAGCGTGCATCGCACACGCTGGCGTTCACGACCGTCGTGCCGAAATCCGTCTCGTGTTGACCGTAGCCTTCGTGTACGTGACCGCAGATGTGAAAGCGCGGTCGCAGCTGACGCAGGCGTTTCAGAAGAAGCTCGCAGCCCACGTGGGGGCCGCGCACCGCGCGATCTCCGAAGCCGTACGGAGGTCCATGCGTCACAAGGATGTCGGTGTCTTCAGGAATCGCGGCCCATTTGCTTGCCAGGTCGTCACTGCCGCGGTCGAGGTTGAACGCCCAGTCGTTGAAGCGTGGCTGCCACGGACTCATGTAGATTCGGATGCCGTCGATCACGACCGTGGCATCGTGCACGTACGTGCAGTTCAAGAAGGCGTGCGCCGCGACCTCGGGCGTCCTCTCGAGCGAGAGGTCGTGGTTACCGGCACAGACCAGAATGCGATCTTTGGTCAGCGGCAGCGCCGCGCACCAATCGTCGAACGCGCCGAGCTTGTGGAGGTCGCCCTTGTAGGTGATGTCGCCCGCGTGAACGAGTAGGTCGCACGGCGGGATCACGACGCAACGCTCATGTTCGTGGGTATCACTGATGCAGACGATGCGCATGGCAGGCCATCGATAGCACGCCGCCGCGACGGTTCAGTAGATCTCGTTCCGCTGCGGTACGCGCTCGTGCTGGAAGCCGCGCGAGTGGCTGGCGACCGGCGCTTCGCGAGCCATTGGGCGCGCGATCGTGGGAGCCGCCGGCGCCGCATGCGGAGCGGATACGAGCTCAGCCACGTATCGCCGAAACGCGTGATAGCCGACGTGAATTGATCCATCCGCGTGAAGCGTCTGCCAGATGGCTTTCACGGACCAGCCGTCGTCCCTCGCCTTCTGAATCTGCTCTCGCAGAACGACGACGACGGCTCGCGCCTTGCCTGGACGACGAGCGGGTTGCTGGCCCATGAACTGCGCAACGCGGTTGGACAACGATTCGCTCATCTTACGCTCTCGGACGCTCACTTATGATGCCTTCGCGCGCACTCTGCGCAACAGGAATTTACTCCTGGCGCTCAGATCGCAACGATCTGTCTCGGATTCGTCTCAGATCACGCAAGTGCAAGAACTGAGCGGAATCAGAGCGCATGCAGAGCGGGAAGACGCTTTTCATTCGGAGGCAGGATGTGGAAAGTTAGCGAACTTTCCTGCCTGCCTTATTCGCGCCTGCGGCGCTCAACGGTTCTTCGAGAGACGAAATCGGAACACGCGGGGATTTCGTCGAAGTGGGCGGCGCACTTATGTGCGCGCGACCTGCGCGTGCCGGTGTTCTCCGCCAAGGCGGCCGCGATCGAAGCGCCAGGCTCGCGCCGTCGGCGCTGGCTATCAGCCGCGCGCGGTGGCGGACCGCAACCGCGTCGACGAGATGCTGCTGGAAGCAACCGCGACGTTCCGCGGGGCTCCGACCGCGCATCGCGCGATCGCCGGCCAGCGCGGCGTCCTCTCGTTTCAAGAACTTGCCGGGCAAACACCCCGCGCGCTCCTTGAGCGTTGGACCGCGGATCGTCGCGATTGTCTCCGGGCGCCGGCCAAACCGGCGAGAACCAGAGGATGAAAGAGCCTCCTGATGAAAGGAGTAGCGACGCACGCGGAATGGAAGATCTGCTGCACGCTCGATGAGCGACACCAGCGTGCTCATCGCGATCGGAACGGAGCGCTGCTCTCGAGCTCGTCTTCGTTCCAACGCAGGTAAGCTGGCGGGGCAGTGAGCATGAACCGCCCACCGCCCAGCCAGGCATCCGGGCACGCTCGCTAGCGCCCAGACTCGCCTTCGCGTTCACCGCTCCGCTCGGCCACGTAGGCTACGCCTCGGTAGACCTTGCCGTACGTCGGTCCGGTGACCACGCGGAACGACTCATGGGCCACAGCGCCCGTGATCGTCGTCGACGGCAGAGTGTCGGTGATGACCACGACCTTGTTCGGGTCGGCGCCCTGATCGCCTGAAGTGCTGGATGTCGAGGTCGTCGCCCACAGTGTCACGTTGTTCCCGTCGACGACGCCAGTAAGGTTCCGCAACCCGACCGTCGTCACGTCCGGATACTGCCCGTCGTCGCCGTTCAGGTTGGTGTCGACGGCGCCGACGAGGCCTTTGGTCAGCACATAGTCCAGCTGCCAAGCCCCGTTGACGAGGCTCCATTTCTGGAGGCCCGCATGGCTCGACTTGTCCAGCGTGTTGCCCGTGCCTTCGTCCGTGACGTACATCGTCGTGGCGTTGGCGAAGAACACAGCAAAGGGCGTGAAGTCACCGCCAGTAGCCTTGGCCGAGTCCGTCGGAAAGCCGGGCACGATGCTGATCTTGGTCGAGGCGGCCTGTGCCACGGTCGGCAATGAGCTGATGGTGTAAACCGTCTGGATGCCATTGCTGCCGCTGCCCTTGGTGAAGTAGAGTGCGCCGCCGTACTCCGTCACGCCGCGGTAGTTGTTGTCCTTGCCGGCCTTGTCGGGCTTGGCGCTGCCGAACTGGTACTGGATCAGAGGATCGACTTGCGCCGAGTTGTTCGCCGGGATCGACATGTTCGACGAGAGCGCATTGATCGGGTTGACGACCTCGAGCCCAGTCGTCTCGGTGACGTCGGGATTGGTGCCGTTCGGGCCGAGGCTCGCCGCGTTACCGTTGTTGGCATTGCCGACTGTGTAGTAGAGCCCGTTCGATCCCAGCAGCGCGGCGCGGCCGTTGTTGCCGCCGTAGTTGATCGTGGGCGTATAGGAGAAGTTTCCATGCGCGTCCATCGAGACGACCGTGCGGGCGAACGCATAACTCGAGCCGAACGCGAAGCTCACGGGGTTCGTCGGGTCCTGCCCCGCGACCGCGTCGGAGTTCGACACGTCCAGCGCGCCGACCCCAGCGCCAGCGTAGCCGACGAACACCAGATGCGAGCCTTGCGAATCGTTGGTGATGTGCAGACCCAGCTCCGACTTGGAGGGGAAGCTCGTGACGACTTGATCGGTCGGGACCGACACCGTGCTGAAGACGTGGCCGCTGTGGGGCTCGATATCCGTCAACTGGATCGCGGAGGTGACGCCGAAGCTGGCGTCGACCGCCGCGTTGTCCCAGACGTGGACATAGTTGTTGTCGACGATCGCAGTCGTGGTCGCCCTGGCTGAGCCGGAGAGCACTGTGCCGACGGTGAGCGACGCGACCTCGCCTTGGGACCGATCGTAGGTGCTGCTGCTGATGACCAGCGAGTTGGGCTTGAGTATCGGTTGCTCCGCCTGAACGACGGTGCTCGATGCGCACAGAGCGAAGATCCCACAGCCAGAAAGCATCAGGGCGTGTCGTGCCGCCCGTGAAACAACGTTGTGCATAGTGACCTCGTTTGGATGAAGGACGCGATTTCGGATCGCGCACCCGGCCCAGGCGAGAGGAACCCGTGGCCAATGAAACCTCGGCCACGGCGGTTCCGTTGTAGTGTCGGCTGCGTCGCAAGTCGGTGACGATCACCACCCAGCCGGGTGGCCACGACGCGGTGCGTTGCGCAACGCCTCCGAACGCGAACTGCAGTCGATGAATTGGTCGGTCGACTGGCGGCGACGAACTGGAGAACGACACGACGATGCGCAGCGAGAACACGCGGCCCGCGGCACAGGCTGCCCGGCGCAGCTCGCATGAGCTAGCTTCCGTCGGCTCGGCGAAGCGCGCGGGTGAAGCGGCTTACGCGCCGAACGGTCCACGTTTGTCCGTGGAGACGCGCTCGAGCCCGGCGTTGACCGCCGGCGGCTGCTGCTGCTCGCCGACCTCGAGGTGGGACCAGGCCTCGGTCATCCGCTCGCTGACGTGGCCTGTCATGGAGCGCACAACCGTGCCCGTGGTCGCCTGCCGCGGCACGTTGTCGGAACTACGGCTGAACCCGTGGTTCGTGAAGCGCTCGCTCACGCCAGCCGTCACCAGCGAGCACTGAGGCGGCTTCTCACGAGACGAGCCACGGGTGATCCGCCGCGGTCGTCGATCAGCCCGGGAAGTTCGTCACTCACCGCGCGACCGAGGCCAACCACGGCGTCGTGTCGCTTCGAGATCTCGCGGTGCGCGGCCCGGGCCTTCAGCCCATTACGCCGTCGGACGGTCTCATCGGTTCGGTTCGGGTACTGCACGCGACGCCGCCCCTTGCGGAACCACAGAGCGCACCCGGCACTCGAAAGTCACCGATGTGTCGCTGGCTCGTCTCGCGACGCTTCTAGGGTCCGGTTGCTCTCGAAGAACCCTCGTACGAATGAAAGAGTCAACCATGCAGCGATCGATCCCTTCCACTCTCACTCGCGTCGTGACCGCCGTCACGATCTCCGCCGCGATCGGACTACCGCTCTCGGCTGCGCGCGCCGACGACGGCGAAGACAACGACCAAGTCCTGCTGAAATTCTCGACCGTTGGCGATTCGCGTCAAGACCCTACGGCGCCTGATCCGTCTACCCTGCCGCTGTCGGGCCAGGATGCGACCTGGCTTCAGAACACCAAGGCGTGGTCACGCATCATGGACACGATCGACAGCCAGAAGTCCGACATGCTGGTGTTCAACGGTGACATGATCATGGGCTACGGCAACACGGTCGCTCCGGCCGACACTTCGCTCGCGGGCATTCTGAAGTCCGACGTACTCAAGACGTATCAGCAGTACGGCTTCTGGCGGGGGATGGTCGCGGGGTTGATGGAGCGCGGCACCTACGTCGTGCCTGTCGCGGGCAACCACGAAGTGCAGTGGAAGGCCGGCGGGAAGAAAGCACAGGCTGCCAACGAGAACGCCTGGCGCGCGAACATGGCCGACCTGATTCTGGACGACGCGCGCTTCCAGAGCGTGCTCGGCGAGGTTCCGTCGAACGAGAACGTCGGTGACACCCGCGCCACGGCTCCGGGTGATGGTGCTGGCGGTGCGACGTTGGCCACTGATCAGAGCAAGCTTTCGTACAGCTTCGACTTCCGCGGTTCGCACTTCGCGATCGTCAACACCGACCCCGTCGGCAACGATGCGCACGCGCCAACCAACTGGCTCGCCGCCGATCTGGCTGCCGCCAAGGGTCGCGGCGTGCAACACAGCTTCGTGTTCGGTCACAAGCCTGCATTCACGTACTATTACGGTGCTGGCGCGAGCGCTCCGCTGCCCGCAGCGCCCTCGGGCCTGGACAACGACCTAGTCGCTCGCAACGCGTTCTGGGACGTGATCGAGCAATACGGCGCCGTCTACTTCTGCGGTCACGAGCACATCTTCAACGTGATGCAGCCGCGCGCCGCTGTTGGCGGCAAGGCGTACCAAGTCTTGGTTGGGTCGGGCGGCTCTCCCTTCGAGGCCAAGCCGACTGACACGACGCTGGTTCCCAGCGACCGCTACTACGCCTGGGCCACCGTGAAGGTCTTGAAGAACGGCAAAGTGAAGATCACGGCCTACGGCTTTGACGATCACTTCGGTGCCACGAAGGTCATTCAGACGCTGACCGTGCGTCCCTGAACGCAGGCTCTCCTCTGGTCGTGGCCACTGCGAGCGGCCCAAACAGGCGAGTTGTCCGCGCGCGGGCACTCGCCTGTTTGCTTCTCGCGCTGGTGTGTGCCGCGCGCGTGGTTGCCGAGTCGCGAGGCAGAAGAAGACGCCGCCGACGTCAGCAGCCGGCGCGTGCTCACGCAAACGTGCGCGGTTCGTCGCCGCGGCGTCCACTAAACGTCGCCAACAGTTTGCTCGAAGGTCACAGGCGCTGCGCTCTGGCGCGGCTAATCTCTCGACCATGAGAGCGACGCTATCGGTGGTGTTTCTCGCCAGCGCGAGCACCATGTATCTGGGGCTCCAGGGGCGACACGTCCGGCCGTTCTACACGACAGATGCAACCCCTCCCCTGGCAGTGAGCGGTGCCGCGGCGCATGCCGCCGCGACGCCGCTGGACTTCGGCGAGCTACTGGCAGCGGGCGCTGACTTGCGGCTCTCGGGCAAGGCGTTGCAACTCGACGGCCAGCGCGTCCACATGATCGGTTTCATGGCTCAGCTGGAGTTGCCGCCCGACGGAGGGTTCTATCTCGCGCCGCACCCGGTGCGCTGCGACGAAGCGGGTGGCGGCACCGCCGACCTGCCCATCGAGAGCGTGCTCGTACTCTCGCGTTCCGCGCAGGGGCGGCCCGTGCCGTTCATCGGCGGTTTGCTCGAGGTCACCGGCATCCTGCAAACCGGCAACCAGGCCGATGCCGACGGGCGCGTCTCGGCCCTGCGCATCCTCCTGGATGGATCCGCGTCCCAACTCCCACCCGTGCTCGCCGCCGCAAACCCGTAGCCGACCGTCAGCGTGACGAAGGAAGCTCTGCGATGTCGTGGATGCAACGTTGTCTCGGAATGCTCTCCGTGATTGCGCCGCTGTGTGCCGCCAACCTGGCGAGCGCGGCGCCCAGCGTGAGCGTAACGCCGCCGAACAACGCGCGCTTCCTCGCAGGGCAGCGCTTCGATCTGCGCGTCGAAGGCAAAGGTACTGGGCCCTATTCGGCGACGCTCAGCATCGATGGCGTGCCGCAGACCTTCACGTCCGGCGCGCAGAACACGACCACGACCGACGGGCTGACGAGTGCCGGGTACGGCGGGTTCAACATGCGCGGCTACAGCAACGGCATCCCGGGCGTGCACACGCTGCAGGCGACGCTGACCGACTCGACCGGCACGAGCACCGCCAGCGGTCTCTTCGAGGTCATGGATCTCAACGGTGACCGCGCCAGCGCGCGCAACGTGATCATCATGCTCGGCGACGGCATGGGTGCGGCGCATCGCACGGCCGCGCGCCTGGTGCGCTACGGCGTCACAGGCGGCGACCCGAATGGCTACCTCGCGATGGATCATTTCCCTGCGACGGGCATGCTGACCACGCACTCGCTCAACAGCATCGTCACCGACTCCGCCCCCGGCATGGCCTGTTACAGCACCGGCGTGCACGCGCAGAACAGTCAGGAAGGCGTGTTCCCCGCTCACATGGTGAACGCCTTCTTCTACCCGCGTGTCGAGTACATGTCCGAGTACTTGCACCGCACGCACGGCAAGGCACTGGGCTTGGTGACCACGGCCGATGTCGAAGATGCCACACCCGCCGCGAACGCCGTTCACACAGGCAATCGCAATGCAGGCACGGGTATCGTCGATCAGTACTTCGACGAGAGCGATGCAGCCAACAGCGGCAGTAGCGGCAACGGCCTGCACGTCTTGCTGGGGGGTGGACGGCGCTGGTTTCTGCCGTCGACGCAGTTCGGCTCGAGTCGCTCGATTGCGTCGGACTATCCGGCATTGCCAGCGGATCTGGTGAGCGGTTGGCATCTGCCTGCCAGCGCGGTCGGCGCGGCCGATCCGTCGCGCGACCTGATCGCCGACTTCCGCAACGCGGGCTTCCAGTACGTTGACAGCGCCACGTCGCTCGCCAGTCTCGTGGCCAAAGAGAAAGCGCCCGAGAAGCTGCTCGGGTTGTTCGGTTACGGCAACATGAATGTCGCGCTCGACAAGCTCGCCAAGCGCCGCAACGTGCTCCTGCCGGGGACGAGCACGTTCGCGGTCGATGACTACCACGCGCCCGATCAGCCGATGCTCGACGAGATGACGAGCGCCGCGCTCAAGGTGCTCAAGCGTCACCATGAGGGCTTCGTGCTTCTGGTCGAAGGAGCGCACATTGACAAGCAGTCGCACGCGATGGATGCGGAGCGCGCCGTGGACGACACGCTCGAGTTCGACCGTGCGGTCGCGGTCGTGCGCAACTTCGCCGAGAACGTCGACCGCAGAACGGTCGTCGTCGTGCTGGCTGATCATGAGTGCTCGGGCTTCAGCATCATCGGCGCCCTCAACGGCACGGTGGCGAACCTCCAGGCGCTGCCGCCCGATGGCGCGGTCACGGATCCGAGCGTCGTGCCCGCGCGGCAGGCGGCTGTCGGCACCTACGATCTCGCGGGGTTTCCCCAGTACAACATCCTGGCCGACGGCTACCCGGCCAGCTTCGACATTGATGGCAAGATCCTGTTTGGCTTTGGTGCCAGCGGCGATCGCTACGAGACGTGGCTGACGCGGCCGCGACCGATCGTCGACAGTCTGTTGTCCACCAGCATCGCGAGCGAGCTGGCGACGGCAGGCTACCCCGCGCAGCCGGTCAACCGCTCGCAGGCGGACGGGTTCTTCCTGCGCGGCCAGGCGGTCGGTCAGACCCAGGCAGTTCACACGGCGTCCGATGTCCCGGTCTCGGCCTACGCGGCGCGGCCAGCGATGGCGATGCAGTTCGTGGGCGTGCAGCGCAACACCGACGTGTTCGTGAAGCTGATGCGTGCCGTGCTCGGCGGCTATTGAGCCTGAGACGGGAGCTGCAAGGAGCGCGCTTGCAGCGCCGGAAATCGGCGTCGTGAGCGCGCTTGTGCACCTTGCGTGATGCGTGGCGCAACGGACCGGGGCGCCAACGCTGCTGTCACCAGTTGTTCACCAAGCTCGCACACAGCTGGCACAGCGTGGCAGGGCAGCTTTGCTATACCGCGGCCGTCGTCAGCTGGAGTAAACGTCGATGAGCACGACCCGAAAAACACGCGCGATGGCCTGGCTCAGCGCGCTGCTCATGCTGTCAGGCTTCGCGGCTGCTGGCCGTCGCTTGCTGGCCACCCATCAACGTCCAGCGGAGCCCGTTTCGGCGGTCGCAGCGCCGGCCAAGCCGGTCGCATCGGGCGATCGCTTCAAGATCCCGGTCACGGCCTCGCAGCCGAGCAAGGGTAGCGCGCAGGCGCTCGTGACGTTGATCGAGTGGAGTGACCTGCGCTGTCAGGGTTGCGCCGGGATCGACCCGGTTGTGGACGGTGTGCTGAAGGACTACGGCGACCAAGTGCGTCTGGTCTGGCGAAACTACCCCAAGACCGAGAACGCCGACTCCTTGCTCGCGGCCGAGTTCGCCATGGAAGCACACACGCAGGCCGGCAAGTTCTGGCCGGCACGCCAGCTGCTCGCTGCGCATCCCGAAGCGCTCAATGTGGAGACGCTGCTCGGATTCGCGAAGCAGCTCGGCCTCGACGAGCGAGCCGTGAAGCAAGCGCTCGATCAACACTCGCACGGGCCGCACCTGGCCAACGATGGGTACTTCGCGCAGGCCTTCGGGGTCACCGATCTGCCAGCGCTCTTCGTCAACGGCGTGCGCGTGCCGGCGCCGCTCACTGCCGAGCGCGTACGCGCTGCGGTCGATGCCGAGCTGCCGCACGCGCGACAGCTCGTGACGGCGGGCGTGGCCGCACAGGACGTGTATGCGGAGCTCACGAAGCATGGCCTGTGGAAGGTGGGCGATGCACAGAAGCTGGCGTCCGGCCTGTAAACGACGGTACGACCATGCGAACTGATGCCAGGACTCGTGGCTCGTGGCTCTCGGTAGCGTTGCTCGCGCTGACGCCGTGGCTCGTGGCATGTCCCGACGAGCTTGGCAGCTGCGACGAGACGTCCGCGAGTGAGGTCGTCTACAGCACGCGCGGCGCGCTCGTGGCCACCAAGGGACAGGCACTGCTGCACGACTCGTGTGGTCAGGGCGTGTTCTGCCACGCCACCAAGGCCAAGGGCGACGCACGCTACCTGGCGCCGGCCAGCATGAACTACGACATGCTGCCGGTTCCAACTGGCTGGCCGCAGGTCATCGAGCAGCGCGATGCGATCTGGCACTCGATCCTCTCGGGCAACATGCCGCCGGGCCACC